>CALQJP020000335.1 GCA_943330925.2 Chryseobacterium gleum | reverse complement strand
GAACAGCTTCGTCGACCACGTAGTCAAGCACTTCAGAGCCGAGTACTTTGAGGATGGCGCACTCCGGTGCGAAGGAGGCGATGCCTTTCAACACGGCCTTGCCTTTTTCCATACCCGACTGTTGCAACGCTGCAATCTCGTCGTCGATGTTTTGTGTGGCGCGATACAATGCGCTTTCGGTTGCATAGATGCGTATGGCCATGTCGCCGAGCTTGTGGCGAATGGCTCCGTACTTCATGATGGGTCGTCCAAATTGCTGACGCTCGTTGGCGTAGCGCGCAGCATATTCTATCGACTCTTTCGCTCCACCCAATACACCACCGCCCAATTTGATGCGGCCGATGTTGAGAATGTTCACCGCGATTTTGAATCCGTTGCCGCGTTCGCTCAGCAAATTCTCAACGGGTACTTTCACGTTGTTGAAGAAGATCTGGCGTGTGGAAGATCCTTTAATTCCCATCTTCTTTTCCTCTGCATTGAATGTGATGCCTTCCATGTCGCGGGTGAGGATGAACGCCGACAAGTTTTCGTCGTTATCGATTTTTGCAAATACAGTGAGGACGTGCGCAAAGCCTCCATTGGTAATCCACATCTTCTGTCCGTTGATGATGTAGTGCTTTCCGTCGTCGCTCAATACGGCTTTTGTTTTGCCGCTGTTGGCATCCGATCCGCTACCTGGTTCTGTAAGGCAGTAACAGCCTTTCCATTCGCCTGTAGCAAGTTTCGGGATGAAGCGTTTTTTCTGCTCTTCGTTTCCGTAGTAAAGAATAGGCAACGTGCCAATGCCCGTGTGTGCTCCGTAGGCTACACTGAACGAGTGCCCTGCGCCAAGCATCTCGGTGGTAAGCATCGATGTCTTGAAGTCCATGCCTAGTCCTCCGAGTTCTTCCGGAATGGAAATGCTCAAAAGGCCCAGCTCGCCTGCTTTGTCGAGTATGCTTTCCATGAGGCCTTCTTCCTGATGGTCGATGGCCTCGAGGTGCGGCACGATTTCGCGGTTGATGAAATCGACGCAGGTTTGCTTCATCATGAGTTGCTCTTCGCCGAATTCCTCCGGGATGAACACTTGACTGCAATCGGTGTCTTTGATGAGAAACTCACCGCCGGTGAGCGTTTTATGTGTGGTTGATGACATAGTATCTTGTTATTCTTTTCAATTCAACAATTCAAATATTCCGGCAGCGCCTTGTCCGGTGCCTACGCACATGGTTACCATGCCGTACTTGTTTTTTCTGCGGCGCATTTCATTCAACAATTGAACGGTGAGTTTGGCACCTGTGCAACCAAGCGGATGGCCCAGGGCAATCGCGCCCCCATTCACATTCACAAGCGAAGCGTTCAGCCCGAGTGTTTCAATGATGGCCAGTGATTGGGAAGCAAAGGCTTCGTTCAGTTCAATCAAATCGATATCGCTTTGCTTTAATCCCGCGCGCTGCAACGCCCCCGGAATCGCATACACCGGACCTACGCCCATGATGCGCGGTGCGAGAGCTGCAACGTGATAGCTTGCGAGCCTTGCGAGTGGTTGAACATTGAGTCGCTTCAACATCGACTCGCTCACAATCATCACGAAGGCAGCGCCGTCGGAGGTTTGTGATGAGTTGCCAGCTGTAACAGATCCCATTGCGTCGAACACAGGCTTCAATTTGGCCAGCGCTTCCACGGAAGTGTCTTTGCGTGCACCCTCATCGGTGTCGACGATGTATTTGCGCTCTGTTCTCTTTTCGTTCGAATCCAGAAAAATATCGGTGACTTCAATGGGTACTATTTCTTCTTTCCACTTACCGCTCTCAATCGCAGCTACTGCTTTTTGATGCGACTCATAGGCGAAAGCATCTTGCGCTTCGCGTGAAATTTTGTAATCGCTTGCAACAGCTTCTGCCGTGAGTCCCATGCCCCAATACCAATCGGGATGTTCTTTGGCAACCTTCGCGTTGGGCACAATGCGCCATCCACCAAACGGAATGGGCGACATGGTTTCTACGCCGCCGGCAATGATGCAATCGGCCATGCCTGCGTGAATTTTTGCAGCGGCGATGGCAATCGTTTCCAATCCACTGGAGCAATACCGATTCACGGTCATGCCGGGAACCTTATCGGTGTTGAGGCCCATCAGTGAAATCATGCGCCCGATGTTGAGTCCCTGTTCTGCTTCAGGTGTTGCATTGCCCACAATCACATCGTCGATGAGTGCGCGATCGAGTTGCGGCACATCTTCCATGATGCGCTTAACTACAGCCGCTCCCAAATCGTCGGGACGATAGCTTTTGAATAACCCTCGTGGTGCTTTGCCAACGGCGGTTCTGTATCCTGATATGATATAAGCGTTCATGGTGGTGTCAGTTGCGTAAGATTTTTCCTTTGGTGACGAGCGATTGCATACGCTCCAACGTTTTGCGCTGCATGCTCAATTCGAGAAATGCTTTGCGCTCGAGGTCGAGCAAATAGTTTTCGCTCACTTGTGTTGCGCTGCTCAAATCGCCACCTGCGAGCACCTCACCGAGTTTCTCCGAAATGAGTCGGTCGTGTTCACTGATATAATGACCACTGTACATGCTGTTGGCACCTGCGTAAACGATTCCTAGTGCTTGTGATCCGAGCACGGTGATGTCTTTGCGTGGAACGGGTTGGGTATAGCCGGCTTCGGCAAGTTGCAAGCAAGCTTCTTTTGCGCGACTCAGTTGCAGTCGACGACTCACTACTACTTCGTCGATGCCCGGGCGCAGATATCCTAAGTCGAACGCCTCATAGGCCGATGTAGACACTTTCGCTTGGCCTATGGTAAGGAAGCGGTCTCGAAACGTATTGAGTCGGATGTCACCTTCTCGAAAGGCATCGCTGGTGCGCAGGGCAAACTCTTTGGTGCCGCCACCGCCGGGAATAACTCCTACGCCAAATTCAACCAGCCCCATATACAACTCGGCATGCGCAACCACTTTGTCGACATGCAGGTTCAATTCGCAACCACCGCCCAATGAGAGGTTGTGAGGAGCGCCAACCACCG
>CALQJP020000334.1 GCA_943330925.2 Chryseobacterium gleum | reverse complement strand
GTCGGTTTGTGTTGAAAATGTATGCGTGCCTTCCAGTTCTTTGCGAAGCTCGAGGTAGTTGTAGATTTCTCCATTGAACACAATGACCAATTCTCCGTTGTCAATTTGAAACGGTTGGTTGCCGGCTTCCGAAGTGTCGATGATGGAAAGTCGCCGATGCCCGAGCACACACTGGCTGTTTGCCCACATGCCTTCAGCATCGGGGCCCCGATGTGCAATAAGGCTGTTCATGGTGCGCACCTTTTTTTCGCACTCAGCTTTGTCGGTGAATCGTGCTATGCCGCTAATTCCGCACATGGGTTTTTGATAATGGTTGGCAAGGTAAGTGGGGAAGGCAACATAGCCATCATGTAGCTTGTAAAATGCCTTCTTTTATCGCATCATACGTGCGACGCTGCCGGCCCATGTTTTCGGAGTAATGGTTTGCGCCAGCAACTTGCTGGCAGTTCCCATTTCCTGAAGTTGGCGTGGGTTGAGCGCCATGATATTCGCAAGAGCCTCCTTCAAAGCATCAGCGTTATTGGCTTGAAAACGATATCCGTTTTTGCCATGCTGCAGAAACGCTTCACTGGCGCCAACAGCATCGGAGAGAACAAGCGGGTAGCCGGCTGCGGCAAATTCGTGTGCCACAACGCCCCATGGTTCGAAGGTGCTTGGTAGCACGAATGCATTGCCGGTTTGCATGAATGCAAGCAGTGCATCTGGCTGCATGAATCCGTGGTGTATAATGTGAGGCGATTGAAGTCTTTCCGACCATAGTGGCCCCGTTCCAATGCAATGCAATTCCCAGTTTGGAAAAGAGGTTTCGGCCAACTTATGGAATACATCAAAAAGCGGTAGAACAAATTTTTCCGGAGAATAACGGCCGGCATAAATCAATCGGTTCTTGGTTTGTTGGTTCAGCTGCACCTGAGAAAAGCGCGATACGTCGCACGAGTAGGCTCCACGAACGATGTGCTCCTCTGTAAAGCCGAGCTTACGCGCAAAAGTCGCCTGTGCTGTTCCCGGCACAAAAGCGTATTCGAACAACGGCTTTAAAAAGAATCGTCCATAGATAGTTGAAAGTTGTTGTTTCAGGGAGCCATTCCATGCATTGTCGAACCCTAGCAATGCCGGGCATTTTCTGCTGCGGATTGCCTTGAGATATCCTTTGTCGAACCAGCCTCCGGTAAAGATGAGGTCGTAAGAATTGCCGGCAATCATTCGTTGCAATTCATCATCGGTGAGCGTGTTTCTCGCGATCAGGCTGATGCGCTCAGAATGCTTGAACTGAAAGGGGGCATCGGCATTTACAGGATAGGCCACCACATCGGCCTGCACTCCATGCTGCTCGCATAGTTCATCGAGACAAGCGATAAAGTAACCGGCTAATTCTTTATAAAGAACAAGAATTCTTTTCATCTTCGCTGCAAATTAACGGCAGTCTATGACGATTCAAAAGTATGAAGATTGGATGCGGCAGCAGGTAGTAGCCTTGTTCGATATGGAGTATGCTACCGGTGCAGCACAGTTTGACACGCTATTCGGCCAGTTCTATGAGCAGGAGTTTCAGCGCACACGATGTATTCGCATCGTAGCGCTCGATGGCGACCGCGTTGCCGGATTTCAGTCTTTTTTCTATTGGCCGGTTGTGATTGGCGGCAAGGAAGTTCAGTCGTATCAAAGCGGCAACTCACTGGTGCACCCCGACTATCGGGGCAAGGGCTTGTTTGGCAAAATGCTCAACTACATCCATGAGCCGGGAAGTGGCTTCAATGCGGAGTTGCTCATTGGATTTCCGGTAGAAGCATCGTACAATTCCTTTATGCGCAACGGATGGAAAAACCCATTCAATTTGCAATGGTACATCAAGCCGTTAAACCCTGTCCGTTCGTTCTTTTCGAATCCGGAAAAGCAGTTGCAAAAGGCGTGGGGTGATCGAAAGAAGAACGACTTTAAGGCCGATCTTTCAACCGTATATGTTGCGCAGCGAACCGATTTTGACACGTACCGCTTTGCCTACGAAACGGGCGATTTCTACCGCTTCACTTTTGAGTTGGAGGGGAAGAGGGCATACTTCGAATTAAAGGCACAGCGTCGCAAACGTATTATCCGGGAGTTGGTCATTGGAAAGTTTTTGGTAACGCATGCCGATCAAGACTTTATGCAACGCGCTTTGAATGCGCTTATTCGGGAGGTGAAGCGAAGTGCGAATTTCACACTGTTGTCATTCGCAGTCAATCACCACTCCACCGATTTAGTGAGTATAGTTACATCTGTGGGCATGCGACCTATTGAGAAACGCATCTACTTTATTGCAAAGGGCCCTCTGGCCGATGCCGTGAACGACTGGAGCAGCTGGTGGATGTATAGAAGCGATATAGATACGTGGTAATGAAACAGCGAATCGTCCAACTTTTCAAATCAATAGCGGGCAGTGCAGAGTATAATCTCCGTCCGTGGAAGTATGCTTCCAACGAGTTAATCGTGTTGTGCATGCATTCTACTCCTTTCGACCGAAGGGAGCAAATGGAGCGACTGCTCGATTTTATTCTGACCCACTTTAGCGCGCTCGACCCGAAGCTATTGGCCGATTATTTCGATGGAAAACTCACCAACGGCCCCTATGTCTTGTTCACCTTCGATGATGGGCTAAAGAACAACGCACATGCAGCTGAACTGCTCGAGAAACGGGATGCTCGAGCTGTATTTTTCGTTGTGCCCGACTTTGTTGATGCGGCTGATGGGGTTGATTATTATCGAAAAAACATCCGACAGGTAATTGACCCGCGTGTGGATCATGAGCAGGACGATTTTTCACCCTTATCAGTCAACCAGCTAAAAGCGCTGCAGGCGAAAGGTCACTGCGTTGAGTCGCACACCATGTCGCATTTACTGAGAAGCACGAGCAGCCCATCCGAAATTGAGCGCGAAGTGAATGAAAGCAAACGTTGGCTGCAGCGCAATTTGATGTCGGAGGCAACCATGTTTTGCTCTCCGATTCAAACGAATTTTTCAGTAAATGCTTTCGCCAAGCGAAGGATAGAAGAAGACTAT
>CALQJP020000333.1 GCA_943330925.2 Chryseobacterium gleum | reverse complement strand
GATGCTTGGCTTCAAAGCCTTCCTCAACGATTTTCCAAGGATGTGTAGTCAAGTATTGAATCATGCTGCAATAATAATAGGCCTGCGAAAATAGGGAAAGTGTAGTTTGTACACGAAGCAAGCGATCAGGTGATAGGTTACAGGTGATAGGTGATAGGTGTTAGGTGATCGCTCATACCTATTACCTGTAACCTATCACCTATCACCTGTAACCTAATTTTTACTGTCTACTCCAACTCGAAACTTAACTATCTTTCGCTTATGTCTTTCAATAAACTATTATCGCCCATAAACTTGGGTTTTACTACGTTGAAAAATCGGGTCATCATGGGTTCGATGCACACGGGATTGGAGGAAGAGAAGGATGGATTCGAGAAGCTTGCTGCGTTTTATGCTGCGCGCGCTCGTGGCGGTGTTGGACTCATTATAACCGGTGGTATTGCCCCTGATGTATTTGGCAGGCTTGCACCGAATTCTGCTAAAATGACCAATGAGCGCGAAGTACGGAGGCATCGACTTATTACGGATGCTGTGCACAATGAAGGTGGTAAAATCTGTATGCAGATACTTCATGCCGGGCGCTATGCACATCATCCACTCGCATTGGCGCCATCTGCAATCAAAGCGCCCATTGGTCGCTTTGCGCCTTGGTCTATGCCTTTCTGGCTCATCAATCGCACCATCCGCAATTTTGTACGCGCAGCCAGGCTCGCAAAAAGTGCTGGCTACGATGGAGTGGAGGTGATGGGTAGTGAGGGCTATCTCATCAACGAGTTTTTGACCGTTCGCACCAACGAGCGAAAGGATGAATGGGGGCGGAGTTTTGAAAACAGCTCTCGTTTTGCGCTGGCCATTGTGAGCGGCATACGACACGCGGTCGGACGCGAATTCATCATCGTCTATCGTTTGTCGATGCTCGATTTGGTGGAGAAGGGACAGTCGTGGTCGGAAATTGAATTGCTCGCGCAGCGTCTTCAGGAAAACGGAGTAACCATCATCAATACCGGCATCGGATGGCATGAGTCGCGCATTCCTACGATTGCGCAAATGGTGCCCCGGGGTGCTTTCACGTGGGTAACGCGTCGCCTCATGGGCAAGCTCAAAATTCCGATTGTAGCAACCAATCGCATCAATACCCCTGAAATGGCGGAGGAAATCTTGCAGCGAGGCGATGCAGATATGGTATCGATGGCACGGCCATTTTTGGCTGACGCTGATTTTGTTTTAAAGGCTTCTGAAAATAGAAGCGACGAGATTAACACGTGCATTGCCTGCAATCAGGCTTGTCTCGATCAGATCTTTCAGCGTAAAACCGCATCTTGTTTGGTCAATCCCTTTGCATGTCGGGAAACAGAATGGAAATTGGAGTCGGCACAAACCATAAAGAAGATCGCAGTTGTGGGAAGCGGACCGGCAGGATGTGCTGCCGCTCTTACCTTGTCGCAACGAGGCCATCGGGTTACGCTGTTTGAGAAGCAAGGGGCGATTGGCGGTCAATTTTTGTTAGCGGCAGCCATTGGAAGCAAGTCTGAGTTCAACGAAACGCTCCGTTACTACCGCGTTCAATTGGCCAAGGCAGGCACAACAGTTCAATTGAACCACACTTTCAACGCGCGCGATGCGCAAGACTTCGATGAGATTGTACTTGCAAACGGCTCCATACCTCGCGCAATTGAACTGGAGGGCATACATCACCCAATGGTATGCTCCTACGTGGATGTGCTGAATGGCAGCGTTGTGCCGGGAAACAACATCGCCATCATTGGCGGCGGTGGAATAGCTATCGACACTGCCGATTTTATTCTGAAGGGTCAAGAGACTCCGAAGGTTGCTGAGTTTGTGGATGAATGGGGTATTGATACAACCTATCAACAACGCGGTGGAATGATCCCGCAAGCGAAGGTTCATATTCCGCAACGGAACATTTACATGTTGCAGCGTTCGAATAAACGGCCCGGTGAAATGTTGGGCAAGACAACAGCCTGGATCCATCGTATGGAGTTGAAGCGAGCGGGCGTGCACGTGTTGAATTCAGTGAAATACCACCGAGTGCACAACGATGGTATGGATGTCGAAATAAAGGGGCAACTAAAAACGCTGCAAGTCGATCAGGTAATCGTATGCGCAGGACAGGAAATCGATGATTCACTCTATGTAAGTCTCAACGGGTTGAACCTACCTGTTCATCGCATTGGCGGCGCACTAAAAGCCGACGAACTAAACGCCCAGCGGGCTATTGAGGAAGGGACGTTGCTCGGCATGCGCCTATAGGAAGAATGGAGAATGGAGAATGGAGAACTGTCGCGTCTCCATTCACCATTCACCATTCTCCATTCTTCTTATAAACACTCGTCCCTCGTTCTTGAAAAAAAAAAGCCCCCCTCGGATAACCGAGGAGGGCTTTTTAATTGCGAGCGTTTCCGCTCTATTCTGATTACTTGCTGATGATCAAACGATCGATCTTCACTTCAGAACCGTTGGTCAAGCGGTAAGTATACACGCCTGTCGCAAGGTTGCTTACGTTGAAGTCTACACGGTATTCAGCACCGGCTTCTGCAGTTCCTGCGAATACATCGGCTACTTTCTTACCGGTGAGGTCATAGATTTCTACAGCAGTCTTAGCAGCGTTAGCCGCGCGGAAAGTGAACAAAGTGTTGTTGTTTGCAGGGTTTGGCTGAGCAGTGATGCTAGCAGTACGGCCTGTTTCAACAGCGTAGTTGTTTGCTACGTTGCTTCCGGCAGTGCCTGTAGCAACATTGTTCGACCAGCTGATAACCTGTGAGCAGGTAGAGCTGTTACCGGCACAGTCAGTAGCAATCCACTGGCGGTGGATTTCGTAACGTGGGCAGCAATCGAGCTCAACGCAAACGTCACCGGCACCTGATACGTTAGAAAGGGCAACTTCTTGGTTCGGACGGAAAGTACCGCTGTAAGTGAACCAACCACCGAAGCCGTTTTCAGCACCATTGTAGTTGTTTGCACCTGTACCCAATTGGTAACCGAAGTACTCGTTTACAGGAGCGTGAGCAAGGCTCAAAGAAGAACCT
>CALQJP020000332.1 GCA_943330925.2 Chryseobacterium gleum | reverse complement strand
ATTGGAGGAGTTGTATCGATAGCCCTCCGAGTCGAAATACGAAGCGTCGAGTAGGTGGCGTTGGGAAGCGTCGTCATTCTTCCAGCCTGCGCTGAAGCGCGCGCCCGCCTGCAGGTATTGCTTCACACTATCGCCTTTCAAGGGTGTGTTTAAGCCGGTCCAAAGCTGGGCAACGACCGTATCAGATGCCGGTTCACGTGTCACGAAGTTGATAGCGCCTGCCAATGCATTGGCTCCGTAGATGCGGGCTGCAGTTCCTTTGATGATTTCGATGCGTTCAATTTGTTGAAGGTCGATAGGCAGATTCATCATAAGGTGTCCTGTTTGCGCATCGCGCATGGGCACTCCATCAATCAGCACGAGCACTTGCTCGAACGTGCTACCCAATATGCTAAGGTCGGCTTGCGCTCCGAGTGGGCCGCGCTGTCGCAGATCGACACCGGCAACCCATGTGAGCACCTCTGCAATGCTTTGTGCAGGCATGCTCATTATTTCCTCTCTTCGAATAATCTGGATGTTACGAGGAGCCAATTCGAACGGGAGCTGCGACAATCGTTTCTCCTCAATGACCACTTCATTGAATGCAGCGGTAGAGTCTTGCTGGCCACTGGCCATAAAATGCAAAGAGCAGAGAAAGGCGAAAAGGAGGTTTTTTTTCATAGCGGCGCGAAAATAAGCAGTCGGCCGATGCACGACATAAAACTGCAGTTTTGCTTAACTTGCGCACTCAATTGAACAGATCATGGCAAAAACAACGAAGGCACCTTCAAAGTTGAAATTCCCGTTTCAGAAGAAAAACTACCAACTGCTGCTGATTGGCGTAGGCATTATTTTGTTGGGTTATGTGCTCATGATGGGTGGAGGTAGTGAAGACCCTAACGTATTCGATCCGTCGATTTTTTCGTTTCAGCGCATTACGCTAGCGCCGATTGTTGTGTTGTTTGGCTATGCCTTCATTGGTTACGCCATTATGCACAAACCCAAAACAAACACAGAAGCATAATCACGGCCTGTGTCGATTATTCAAGCCATCATCATTGCCATTATTGAGGGCATTACCGAATTTCTTCCGGTAAGCAGCACCGGGCATATGATCATCACCCAACACTTGTTGGGTGTGGGCGACGACCCTTTTGTAAAGGCATTCATTGTAAATATTCAATTCGGCGCCATCCTAAGTGTTGTGTTGCTGTATTGGAACCGTTTCTTTCAAAGCCTCGATTTCTATTTCAAGCTTTTCGCGGCGTTTCTTCCTTCGGCTATTTTGGGAGTTCTTTTGAATGACCTGATTGACTCCTTGCTGGAAAGCCCAACAACGGTAGCCATCAGTTTGCTGCTCGGTGGTGTTGTGTTGGTTTTCATTGACAAAGTGCTCAATCCTTCCAAAGAAGTGGTTGTGACATTTCCCAAAGCATTTGTGATTGGTCTTGCACAATGCGTGAGTATGATTCCCGGCGTATCGCGTTCAGCAGCTACCATTATTGGCGGAATGACGCAAGGTCTTACCCGCAAGCAAGCAGCAGAATTTTCCTTTTTCCTTGCCGTGCCCACCATGTTCGGTGCATCGGCTCTGAAGCTTTACAAAGGATTCAGCGAGCATCCCGATATTTTTCAAGGCTCTAATCTCACGCTTCTTCTTATTGGAAATGCGGTAGCGTTTGTAGTTGCCATGCTAGCCATTCGTTTTTTCGTGAGCTATTTGACCAAACATGGTTTTCGGGTATTCGGGTGGTACCGCATCATATTGGGTGGATTACTGCTGATTCTCCTCGCCCTGGGCATTAACCTTCAAGTTCTCTAACCCCAGCACGTGGGCAACCCCTTTCGCTCATGAAACTTTCCGCTGTTATCATCACCTTCAACGAAGAGCGCAA
Source organism: Chryseobacterium gleum (assembly GCA_943330925.2). GTDB lineage: Bacteria > Bacteroidota > Bacteroidia > Flavobacteriales_D > Sanyastnellaceae > JAIBBG01. The sequence continues at coordinate 1,180 of CALQJP020000332.1, read as the reverse complement.
CCTGAAGCGTTGCCTTGATTCGCTGAGCACAGTTGCTGATGAAATAATAGTGGTTGATTCATTCTCACAAGATGGCACGCAGCGCATTGCAGAAGCTGCAGGCGCCCGGTTTATTCAGCACTCCTTTGAAGGACACATACAGCAGAAAAACATTGCCCTGTCGCATGCACAACACGAATGGGTTCTTTCGCTTGACGCCGATGAAGCCTTGGACGAAACGCTTCGTGCTTCGATAGAAGCCGTTAAAAAATCGGGCGATGCTGAAGGCTATTCGATGAACCGACTTACGAATTACTGCGGTCATTGGGTTCGACATTGCGGTTGGTATCCCGACACGAAAGTTCGGCTCATTCGCAACGGCATGGGAAGCTGGACAGGAGTGAATCCGCATGATCGACTCGATCTGTTGAATGGTGCGAGGCCCGCACATCTTGCAGGCGACATACTGCATTATTCGTATTACACACTCGATGACCATCGAAAACAGATTGAGTATTTTGGTGATATTGCCGCGCGTGAATTGTTTGCACGAAAGAAAAAGATAAGCTGGGCGATGTTGTTTGTAAAAGTATTTGCTCAGTTCATCAAGAGCTATATCATCAAACTCGGCGTGCTCGATGGTGCTGCAGGTTGGACCATTTCGCGCATGTCGGCCTATGCCACCTGGCGCAAGTACACGAAGCTGAAAACACTATACCGCAACGCATGAACACCTTGAAGCGCATCATCATTTCGCGTACCGACAGCATTGGCGATGTAATGCTCACACTGCCGATGTGCGGTTATCTAAAAAAGCATTTCCCGGCATGCAAAATCATTTTTATCGGCCGAGCCTATACGCGTGCAATAGCCGAAGCGTGTGAGCACATCGACGAGTTTGTGGACTGGGACAATCTAAAAAACGAAAGCCCTGCCGAACAGGTAAATGCGCTGTCAGACTTGGATGCAGATTGTATCATTCATGTGTTTCCAAGAAAGGAGATTTTATGGGTTGCCAAGCGCGCAGGCATTCCTATGCGCATTGCCAGCGGCCATCGCATACACGCTCTTACCAAGTGTAACAAGTTGGTTTTTTTCTCCAGAAAAAATTCCGATTTGCATGAGTCGCAACTCAATTTCAAACTGCTCAGACCGCTTGGAATAGCGGATACCATTGCGCTGGATGAAATACCAAGCTATT
>CALQJP020000331.1 GCA_943330925.2 Chryseobacterium gleum | reverse complement strand
TCTTGTATTTTCTGGAGATGGTCCTTGCCGTGAAAAACCAATCGGCGGTATTCATCGAGCTCGGCATTTACACCATCTGCTATGACGTTTCCTTTATTCACCGCCATGGGTGCTTCGGCGTGCAACTCGCGCGCAATGCGCTCGCGCACTGCATCGCACGCATTGAGCTGTGCGCCCAAGTGTGCTAGTTCAGCATGGCCACTTCCTTCCAAAAACAACTTAAGTGGCGCAATGCAATCGAGTGCACGGCGTATGTGATGTACCTCACGCGGTGCAATGCGACCAACTGCAACCTTTGATATCAATCGCTCGAGGTCGCCAATGTTTTTCAACTCCGACTGCCACTGCTCGAGCGATTCTTGATGCGAGTTGAAATGCGCAACCACTGCATGTCGACGTGCGATGCGCGCTTCGTCTTTCAACGGCAACAACAACCAACGACGCATGAGGCGCGAGCCCATGGGAGTAACCGTTTGGTCGAGCACATGCAACAAGGTGGTTGCATTTTCATTGCCGCTGCTCACCAACTCGAGGTTGCGAATGGTGAAGCGATCGAGCCACACATATTGATCTTCTTCAATGCGCGAAAGACTGCGAATGTGATCAACGCGGTCGTGTTGTGTTTCACTCAGGTAATGCAACACAGCACCTGCTGCTATGACACCCACCTTCAGGTCTTCCACACCAAAGCCTTTCAGACTGCGCGTTTCGAAGTGTTTGTTCAACAACTCACTTCCAAACTCGTGGGTGAACACCCAGTCGTCCAATCGGAACGTGAAAAACTTATCGCCAAAAGCTTCCTTGAATTGCTTGTCGGTATTCTTTTGATAGAGCACTTCGCTGGGTCGGAAACTTTGCAGCAGTTTGTCGATGTATTCCTGACTGCCCTGCGCCGTCAGAAATTCACCCGTGGATATATCGAGAAACGCAACGCCCCATGTGTTTTCCTTGTTCGTTACCGCTGCGAGAAAAGTATTGCTTTGCGTATCGAGTGTTTTCTCGTTGTACGAAACACCCGGCGTTACCAACTCCGTAACGCCACGTTTCACAATGGTCTTGGTGAGTTTCGGATCTTCGAGCTGATCGCAAATAGCTACGCGATTTCCTGCGCGCACCAGCTTCGGCAAATACGTGTCGAGCGAATGATGCGGAAACCCTGCGAGCTCTATAAAAGCAGCAGCACCGTTTTTACGCTTGGTGAGCACAATGCCGAGAATGCGCGCAGCCTTCACGGCATCTTCGCCAAACGTTTCGTAGAAGTCGCCCACGCGAAACAACAACAACGCATCGGGGTATTTCACCTTGATGCTGTTGTACTGCTTCATGAGCGGTGTTTCTACAACAGAGGATGTTTCTTTTTCGTCGATAGTACTCACGGCAATTTCGTTGTCCTCAAAGGTATAAAAAGCAAAACTGCCGCTACATTTCTGTGAACGGCAGTCTTGCAATCATGTAAAAATCGTTTCAGGGCAAATCTAGAATCCTATTTCCTTTTGCCGACGTTCGGTTATGAACACGGGATGTCAGGTTGTAAACATTAACATCACACTGGGCTTAATCGAAATGGAAGGATAGGGACGCGCTGCCGCGCGTCCCATACCGCCCTATTTTATGAATTAGTTCTGTTTGACAACCTGCTGTTCCCAAACCGCGCCGTCCTGCATCACGCGGAACCTATACACGCCTGCGGCGAGGGTATGAATGTCGATGCGTGAGGTGCGCTGTGCGTTCATCACGAAGCGACCGGTGGCATCAAAGATTTGTACTTCGGTTGGTGCAAGACCGTTGATGGTTACAATCACTTCAGTGCTTGCCGGATTCGGATAGAGGCTAATTGCTGCCTGCAATTCTTCAACCGACACTACACCTTCGCATTCGCAGTTCGCATTGTACACATCACCACTGGTATTCACATCACCATCATCACATGCATCACCCACGAAGAAACATGAACCGTCGTCGATCGTTGCTTCGGACAAATAGTTACAGGCATTCACATCGGTGCAGCCGGGAAAGCTAACTGCTTCACCCTGGCACATGCAATCGGCCATAATCACATCGTTAATCGTCATCATGTCGCCATCGTCGCAAGCGTCACCAATGAAGAAACAAGAGCCATCGTCGGTGGTTGCGCTCATGTCGTAGTTGCACGCATTGGGTTCGGTGCAACCCGCAACGGAAACAACCTCGCCCGCGCACATACAGTCGAAGCCGTATACGTCGTCGATGGTTTCTGCTAAGCCATCATCACATACATCGCCCTGGAAAACGCATGAGAAATCACTCACGGTCGCCGCAGGATTGTAATTGCACGCCGACATAGCTGTGCAACCAACAATCTCTCCGGAGCACACGCAGTCGGCGCTCCAAACATCACCTTGCGTTTCGGGGTTGCCGTCATCGCAAAAATCGCCGGCGAAGTAACATGTGCCATCTTCGAGCAATGCCATACTGTTGTAGTTACAGGCGATGGGTTCTGTACAACCCAAGAGCATTCCTACACATACACAATCGGAGGTCAACATATCGAAACCTGTTGTCGCGTCGCCATCGTCGCAAGGCTCACCGGGCAAAATGCACGAGCCGTCGTCTTCGGTTGCTGCAGGATTGTAATTGCACGCATCCGTCGACAAGCAACCCGGAATAGCAGCACCGCATTCGCCGGGTGTCCAGGTAGTAACACCCGCTGTAGTTTGTGCCACGCAGCTGTTGGAATACGTCACACCGTCGCAACCGCACACGGGATCGTATTGCAGTGAGCACACCGCATCCGGATCGATAAGCGACGCGTTGATGCAACCACCGCCCTGCTGAGCCACAGGCTGATGGAAACCTTGCGTGAGAATCACATCCGGCGTTTGGAGTGTCGTGATGAACGTCTCACCCACGGTCATATCGACCTGCAGCTCCGGCGACGAATAGCCAAAGCCGGCTGTGGCGATGACGGTTGGGGTGAGGGATTGGGCGCTAATAATCGCGTTCCATGTAAGGGCGAGTGTGAGGAGTAGTATTTGCTTCATGACATAACAGCTTACAGATTAACGGTGAAGATAAGAATGTTTTTTTTTA
>CALQJP020000330.1 GCA_943330925.2 Chryseobacterium gleum | reverse complement strand
GAAGCATATCGAGGTAGTACCAATCGTTGGGGAAATAGCGAACCAAAGCGGTTCCTTCTTCTGCAACACCCGACATAGCGCACACAAAATTGTCGACACCGTCTGTGCTTGCCACTGAAACGTAATACGCTTCTCCTGCATACAACTGCACAGGTGTATCAAACACAAGGTTGGTCAATATCTGATCGCCAAAGCCATTGAGCATGGAAGGAGTCAAATCGATAAGCTGAGTAGTGCCAAGCAAGTCAGCTTCAACTCCTGTAGAAATATCGAATCGGTAAATTCTACCCTGGATTTGCGCCGGTGTTGAAGAACCAATCCCTACTCCAACTGTGATGGAATGACATGTCAAATCTTCCGCAGTAATGTGAAATACGTTGCCCAATTCATATTCGATATCGGCTTGCTCAGGAGTACCCAGATAAACTGCGCTTGCGAAAATGCGGTCACGCGCATACTGCACATCGTTGATATAGAAAAACGTCGTGTCCGTGTTGTTCGTTAGGTCTTCCTCGGCCTCAAATTGGTTGACATTGAAAGCAAGTTTATACTCACCTTGCACGGGCGCCATTTGATAGTTTCCGGCCCGCAACTCCAGCGACTCACCGGGATTAATGATAAAACCCTCGACACCGGTAGCCTCATGCACCAGCGCCCCGGAAGGATGCGCGATTACATCGACATGCAACCTGCAATCCGATTGATATACGCCGCCCAAATTGGTTGCCGTTGCTGAAAACTTTAAGTCGGGCGACATCGATGTCGGATATTTCGAATACTGCATGAACTCATATCCCGTTGGGTGCGACGGATCATACAAATCGAAATTACCGTAATTGAAGCCCGCAATCGCAAGGTCATTGCTGTAGGTATCTATCAACTGCACATCATCGATTTGCCAGTAGTAATACATCGCATCAAACACGAAGCGGATGCGCACACTCGGCTGATAGGCCACGTAAGTCGAAATCTGGATTACCTGTTCATCATAGGGCAAGGTTGGGTTGGGCACATCCGGATTCGTAAATACCGGAAACCAGTTAAACCCGCCATCGATAGACACTTCGACAGACGTGTTACCGGTTAGTCGTTTGCAATACTGATTGAACTTCAACGCAACGCTGCTGTAAGCAGAAAGATCGATCGAAGGGGAAGTGAGCGTCGCGAAGTGCGGGCCCGGCGCGGGTCCTGTGCCGAAGTTAGCCTCACTGCAAGGCAGATCCGGATTATCCCACCAATTGGAATCGAAGATCATGAATCCGTTGGCAGCAGTAGGGCTGATGATGGGCTCTCCCAGGTTGCCCACTACACAACTACCGCGTGAACCTACCTCCACATTGGGGGTTGTAGCAGGCCCGCGAAACTCCCAGTTAGCAACTCCACCCGATGCAAAACTGGTCCAGTCTGTGCCGAAGCCGTTGGCAAAATCTTCAGACCATATTACATCTCGCGCACCTCCGGCTTGGGCAATGGCATGCGGATCCAAACCATAGCTGCCCGGAGCAGGTGAAAAACGATACTGCCCATTCGCTGCAAAAAAAGCGAGTAGCAGAAAGGCTGCAGTGTATAGAGATTTCATACAATCAATTGTTCGCAACGAATATAGGAAAGAACAACAGGGGCAGCCTTTTCAAACTTCGCTCACACTTAAACGGCTATCACCACCTCCAACGAGCCGCGCGTGGTATGCGAAAGCTTGAATTCGCGCGTGCCATGCACTCCATTGTAATGCGCGTGAATAGTGGAATCATCACATTGAAAGGGTTGCAACTCGATGTCTTCCGCAAACTCCACATGCTCGCCCCAATACTTGAATATCGCTTCCTTGGCGCTCCATACGATGGTCAGGGCACGAAGGGTTTCTTGGTGAGTTTCGAGCCAGCTCCACTCAGAGGTTGAACAAAACTTACTGCGAATGATGAAAATCTGTTCGGTCGGCAGTTGAATATCCAACCCGATGTTGGCCTCTGAGGTGGCCACTGCAACACTGCCCTTACAATGCGAAATCGAAACGGCTCCCGAAGCAATAACCGGCTTACCATTTGGCAAAAAATCGAGTCGTTCCTGGTCTAGTTGCTTCAACAAAATGCGGGTTCCCAACCATTCTCTTCGGCGGTGCGGTGCTTTGATGTGGGGCATCTCTTCAACACTTTTCGTCGATTCCCACAATTGCAGCAACTCCGACTCCGACTCCGAAGGCGTCCACAAAGCCCATGTAATTGGGATGTTTTCAATGGATGAATGAACAATTTCAGCTTGCATGGGTTACTGCTTCGTGCAAACCTACGAAATAGGCTTTTTTTTTTCGGTTTTGTTTAACGAAATGTGTTAGCTTAATCCTATCTTTGCACCCTCTTTTTCAAGTCATTAAAACAAATTAAAATGAGCATTCCAACAGCCGAAAAGGTGAACACCTACAAAGTGAAAGACATGAGCCTCGCAGAATGGGGCCGGAAAGAAATCAAATTAGCAGAAGCAGAAATGCCCGGATTGATGAGCTTGCGCTCTGAGTTCGGCCCTTCTAAGCCTCTTGCCGGTGCGCGCATTGCAGGTTGTCTGCACATGACCATCCAAACTGCTGTGCTCATCGAAACACTCGTTGAACTCGGTGCTGAAGTGAGCTGGAGCTCATGCAATATCTTCTCTACACAAGACCACGCTGCTGCTGCTATCGCTGCTGCAGGTATTCCGGTTTACGCTTGGAAGGGAATGAACCACGAAGAATTCGACTGGTGCATCGAGCAAACGCTACATGCGTTCAGCGGTGGTCAGGCGCTCAACATGATCCTAGACGATGGTGGTGACCTCACCAACATGGTATTCGACAAATATCCTGAGCTTGTTGCCGGTATCCGCGGTATCTCAGAAGAAACAACTACAGGTGTTCTTCGCTTGTACGAGCGTGAAAAGAACGGTACTTTGTTGTTGCCTGCTATCAATATCAACGACTCAGTTACCAAGAGCAAATTCGACAACAAATACGGTTGCCGCGAATCACTCGTAGACGCTATCCGTCGTGCTACCGACCTTATGATGGCCGGTAAAGTAGCCGTTGTTGCTGGTTTCGGT
>CALQJP020000329.1 GCA_943330925.2 Chryseobacterium gleum | reverse complement strand
TTTCTGGAAGTAGCGCACAGCGAGGTCGAGTTCTTCGTATTCCTGCTCTGCCGCAAACATGAAGATCATTCCGACGTTGGCACCGGCTGAGAAATTTTCGCCTTCGTTGTAGATTACTAGTCCACGGTAATCGCGTTCAGCAAGGTCGATGGCTTTGTTCAGTCCTTGTAACACTTCGCCGCCAATGGTGTTCATCTTGGTGTTCCATCCGCAACACAAAATACCATCGCCCAAATGACGAACGGTGCACGCGCCGTTGGTCCATACGATAGATGATTCAGGTAATTTCGATGGCGCGCTGATATGCGCAGCGCCGGGAAGGGGTTCGTATTTTTGGGTAGAAGGGTTGTAGCACTCTTCCACACCTTCGTTCATTCTATAAAAGGAAGTAAGTCCTTGCGCCAACATTTCATCAATCCAAGGCGCAACGCTATGACCCAGCTTGCGAGCGTCTTCTGCTCCACGGGCCACACCAATCGTATCCCATACTTCAAACGGGCCGAGCTGCCAGCCAAAACCTGCGCGCATGGCGGCATCCACACTGTGCAGCACAGAACTGATTTCCGGAATGCGATTGCTCACGTAGGCAAACAATCCGGCAAATGCTTTCTTATAAAACTCGCCTGCTTTGTCGCTGCCGTTGTAGAGCATGGGCATGCGCTGCGTCAAGCTATCAATCGTTTTTGTTGCTTCCAGTGTGGCAAACTTGCTTTTCTTCTGCTCGCCGTATTCGAGGGTCTGCAGATTGAGAGAGAGAATGACCGATTCGCCTTTTTCGTTTTTTATCTTCTTATAAAAGCCCTGCTTGGTTTTATCGCCCAGCCACTTTTGATCAACCATGTGTTGGATGAACGACGGTATCGCAAATACGCTGCGTGCTTCGTCGTTTGCGCAGTTGTCGTGTACACCGCGCGCTACATGCACCAGCGTGTCGAGCCCAACCACGTCGCAGGTGCGGAACGTGGCGCTTTTGGGGCGTCCCAGCACAGGTCCTGTGAGCTTATCGACATCTTCCACTGAAAGCCCGAGTTCGCCAATGAGATGAAACAACGCTTGGATACTGTATACCCCGATGCGGTTGGCTATGAATGCCGGTGTGTCGTTGCATGGAACGACCACTTTACCCAAGTACTTTTCTCCATAGTGCGTGAAGAAATCTACCACTTCGGGTAGCGTGTGTTGCGAAGGAATAATTTCCAGCAGCTGCAAATAGCGTGGTGGATTGAAGAAGTGTGTTCCGCAAAAGTGTTTCTTGAAATCGTCGCTTCTTCCTTCGGTGAGCGCTGCTATGGGAATGCCTGAGGTGTTGGTGGTAATTAGGCTGCCCGGTTTGCGATGGGCTTCCACCTTTTCAAATACTTGCTGCTTGATGTCGATGCGCTCAGTAACTGCTTCGATTATCCAGTCGCATTCTTTCAGTAGCGATAAATCATCTTCGAGATTGCCAATTTGAATGCGCTCAGCAAACGACTTGCGATAAATAGGCGAGGGGTTGCTTGAAACGGCTGTTTGAAGCGCTTCTTGTGCAATTCGATTACGAACTACTTTGTCGCTCAGTGTTAACCCTTGAAGAGTTTCCTTCGGAGTGAGTGCATTCGGAACAATGTCGAGCAAAACTGCCTGGACACCTATGTTGGCGAAATGACAAGCGATACGCGATCCCATGACACCGCTCCCAATTACTGCCGCTTTTTTGATGATTCTATTCATTCGAAATATGACGTGGTAATGTGATTTCACAGCCCTCGGATGAGCCAAGACAATTGGCAGGCAAGAAACATCATTTGAGGTGAAGCGTGAAATAAATGAGTGTTATTTTTATCAATAATCAGACTGACTTGTATCAGTAGATCAGTCTTGCTTCCGATAGGTCGAATAGGTGGATCTTTCCTTCAGAGGTTTGAAGTTCGATGCGCCCATCGGCACGCACCTGAACGACTTTCGCTTTTAGGATGCCTTGCTCGGTTTCGTATGGATAGCACGCGTCTCTTCCGAAAAGACGTGAATGATAATCGAGCGAAAGGGACGATACATTCTGAAGGCAAAGGCGCTTGTATTGAAGGGATAGATTCACCTGCAATTGGTGAAGCACGGTTTCCACATCGATGCTGCTGTTTGAACACAAAGCCATGGAGGTGGCATGCTCGACATCAAGTGGTTGTTGGTGCACGTTGATGCCGATACCTAAAATAGCGGCGTGCCAGTTTCCTCCAGTCCATTGGTTTTCGATGAGAATTCCGGCGGCTTTTTTACCACCTATGAGGAGGTCGTTAGGCCATTTGATTTCGACCGGCTTAGAGGTGAAGCTGGCAATGGTATTGTGCACGGCCAGAGCAACGGCTTTGCTAAGGGCAAAAGGCTGTTGGGCACAATTGGCCGGCGGATAGACAATGAAACTTGCCAGCAGGTTTTCACCGGGTCGGCTTTGCCAACTGTTGGATCGACTGCCTTTTCCGGACGTCTGGAAACGAGCACAAATACACGTGCCCTCCAACGGTTTGCCTTCCTTTAGCAAACGCATGGCCTCTGAATTGGTCGAGTCAATTTCGTCGAACCAAATGGGTTGGAGCAGCTCAAAATTCATCGGTGGCTAAATTCGGTAAACGAAGGGTTGGTAAAAAAATGAAATAAAATGACCTCTGTCGCTTGATGGAACGACGCCTCATATACTTTTGCCCTCCAAGTGGCAGTAAAAAGAACAACAAAACCGAAAGTAGCGAAGGCCGGTGCGGAGCAATTGGTCGATGCGATTGTATATGGTATGGAGGAAGTGAAGGCGAATGACATCGTCGTCATGGATCTTCGGAAGGTGTCGAATGCACTTTCTGACTTCTTTGTTGTTTGTCATGGTAGCAGCAACACCCAAGTGAAAGCCATTGCCGATTCGGTCGAAAAAGAAACGTTTCGTATTTTGAACGACGAGCCTGCGCACAGTGAGGGTATTCGCAATGCTACTTGGATTCTCATGGACTACGTCAACGTAATCGTACACATTTTCAGTAAAGATGCGCGCGACTTTTATGCGTTGGAAGATTTATGGGCCGACGCTTCGGTGAAGCGAATAGGAAATTAATTGTAAGAGAATGTCTGAAGACAAAAAAGAACAACGTAA
>CALQJP020000328.1 GCA_943330925.2 Chryseobacterium gleum | reverse complement strand
GGCTGCAGTGCTATCGGAATTTGAGGAGTTGCACGCTCTCTTGGGTAAACAATAAGCCCGGTGAGCTTAAGCAGTTCCTCGTAGTCTTTCCAGCGATCGAAAACAAGAAGGTTGTCTTCTCCGATTATGAGATGAAACGAATACTCCGGGTGCTTGCTCAGCAGTTTCTTCACTGTGTCGACTGTAAACGACGGCAAGGGCATGCTAAACTCGATGTCGGTAGCGCTGATGTTCTCCTCCTGGTTGCAAGCCAGTTCCGCCATGGCCAGCCGATGGTGTTGGGGAGCGAGCCCGTGGTTCTCTTTGAAAGGGTTTTGAGGACTTACAACCAACCAAACACAGTCGAGATGGAGTTGTCTCAGCGCCTGCTTTGCAACGTGCAAATGGCCGCTGTGAATGGGATTAAACGAGCCGAAGTAAAGGCCAACTTTCATGGTGCGCTTAAAAATTCACGAACACACTGTGCGGCTTCATGAAGCGCAACCTCGAGTTGTTCGTTCACAATGACACGGTCGAAACGAGGTTCATATGCCATTTCGTGCTGGGCTTTCGCAACACGCTGCTCGATTTTTTCAGGCGTCTCCGTGCTGCGTTTGCGCAGCCTCTCTTCCAACACTTCAATGCTTGGTGCCTTCACGAAAACGGATAGCGCCTTGTCGCCGAGAATTTTTTTAAGGTTGAGACCGCCCACCACATCGAGATCAAATATGACGTGCCCTCCCCCATTCCAAATTCGCTCAACTTCGCTGTAGAGTGTGCCATAATATTGGCCGTTGTACACCTCTTCCCACTCAATGAATTCGCCGTTTTTTGCTCTTTGAAGAAAGTCTTCGGGCGCTATGAAATAATAATCTTTTCCGTCGATTTCGTAGTCGCGCTTTTGACGGGTCGTGGCCGATACCGAAAAGGATAGACGCAAATCAGGAATGCCCATAAGGTGCCGCACGATGGTTGTTTTACCTGCGCCGCTGGGTGCCGAGAAGATAATTGCTTTGCCTGTAGACATGTTTGTGGTGTCGGTGGGGTGCAAAAATATCGCTAGAGGACGTTGTTGATTTGTTCTTTGATTTTTTCGAGCTCGTCTTTCATGATAACCACGAGGCGCTGCATGTCGGCGTCGTTGGCTTTGCTACCAATCGTATTCACTTCACGGCCTATTTCCTGCGAAATAAAGCCCAGTTTTTTTCCTTGTGATTCGCCTTTCAGTTCATCGCTGAAGTGGGCACAATTCGTTTCAAGGCGCTGGTATTCTTCACTGATGTCGAGTCGTTCCAAATAGTATATCAACTCTTGTTCGAATCGATTTGGATCAATCTTATCGATCGGAATAAGCTCCGCCAGGTTAGTTCTGAGTTTTTCACGAACGCGCTCATTTCTGGCTGCTATAGGCGCGTTGAGCGCCAATCTGTTTTCCAGAATGCATTGAATGCGTTGATGAAACTCGCTTGAAAGTTTTTCACCCTCGAGCTTTCTATACGTGTCGAATTTGTGGAATGCATCTTTGATCATAGAAAACAGAACAGCCCACTCTTCCTCGTCGAGTTCGGTAGACTCAGGCTTCAGCACATCGGGTATGCGCATGATGGCGTTGATGTAGTCGCCCCCCGTAATCTGAGCCTCATCCGCAAACGCTTTGAGGTCTGCGTAATAAGCGAGCATCAGTGGTCGGTTGATGGCCATGCGTTTTTCAGCCTCAAGGCTCTCATAATACACCAACAAGTCGGCCTTGCCGCGTTGTATGTTTTCGCTCAACCACGAGCGGAGCTCCAGTTCTTTTTCCCGGTAAGCGCTTGGTATGCGCATGTTCAAGTCAAGCTGTTTGCTGTTGAGTGAGCGTAATTCAACCGTGAATTTTTTATTTCCTACGGTTCCTTCGGCTTTTCCGAAGCCGGTCATGGATCGAAGCATGGTGTAATTTTTTAGAGCGGCATATTGCTATGCTTTTTGCGCGGCATAGTGTCAACTTTATTTTCGAGCATAGCAAATGCGCGAATGAGTTTTTCACGCGTTTGTGATGGTACGATTACCTCGTCGACGTAGCCGCGCTGTGCAGCGCTGTATGGGTTTGCGAAAAGCTCGGCATATTCTGCTTCTTTTTCTTTCCACTTTTGTTCAGGGTTGGCGGCTTCTGAAATTTCTTTTTTGAAAATAATTTCAGCAGCACCTTTTGCGCCCATCACAGCAATTTCAGCTGTTGGCCAGGCGTAGTTCATATCGGCTCCAATGTGCTTGGAGTTCATCACGTCGTAAGCGCCGCCGTATGCTTTGCGTGTAATTACAGTAACACGTGGCACGGTGGCTTCGCTGAATGCATAGAGCAGTTTGGCGCCGTTCGATATGATTCCGTTCCACTCCTGGTCGGTGCCGGGCAAGAATCCGGGTACGTCTTCAAACACAAGAAGTGGAATATTGAATGAGTCGCAGAAACGCACGAAGCGAGCCCCCTTTGTTGATGATTTGATATCGAGCACACCTGCAAGGAAAGCGGGCTGATTGGCTACTACGCCAATGCTGCGCCCACCTATGCGGGCAAACCCAACCAGAATATTTTCAGCGTAGTCTTTATGCACTTCCATCCACGAGCCTTCATCAATCACCTCTGCAATTACTTCGTGCATGTCGTAGGGCTGATTCGGGTTGTCGGGAATAATGGTATCGAGCTTGGGTCGTGCTTCTTGTCCGTTCGAATAGGCGGTTGCCGGCGCCTTGTCTTCGCAGTTTTGTGGCATGTATTGCAGCAAATCGCGAATCATTCGCAAACAAGCCACGTCGTTTTCCGCCTTGAAGTGGGTTACGCCACTTTTGGATGCGTGTGTGTTTGCACCACCCAATTCTTCGCTCGTCACTTCTTCATGCGTAACGGTTTTCACCACATTGGGCCCGGTAACAAACATGTAGCTTGTGTTTTCCACCATAAAGATGAAGTCGGTCAATGCTGGCGAATAAACAGCACCACCGGCGCAGGGTCCCATAATGGCGCTGATTTGAGGCACCACGCCACTTGCGCGCGTATTGCGGTAGAAGATGTCGGCATATGCTCCGAGTGAAACAACACCCTCTTGGATGCGTGCTCCACCGCTATCGTTCAACCCAATAACAGGCGCACCATTTTG
>CALQJP020000327.1 GCA_943330925.2 Chryseobacterium gleum | reverse complement strand
ATACTTGTCTACTTCACCGCGAAAAAACGCGGAACGGTTGGTGCCTTTTTCACGAATAATCTCTGCACGCGCAGCAAAATTTTCATCGTTGATGGCTAGCAAACCACCTTCACCACATTGTATGTTTTTCGTTTCGTGAAATGAAAACGCAGACATGTGTCCCACTGTGCCCAGCGGGCGCCCTTTGTAATAACTATCGATGGCCTGAGCGGCATCTTCAATAACGAGAATGTTATGCTTGTTTGCCACTTCAAGCACCTTATCCATATCGCAGGCTACGCCGGCATAATGCACAACCACAATAGCTTTCGTTCGTGGCGTAATGAGCGACTCTATGGCGTCTTCATCGATACCCGGGTGGTCGGTGCGGCTGTCTGCAAAAACGATGTGCGCGCCTCTGAGCACAAAAGCGTTGGCCGTGCTCACGAAGGTGTACGAGGGAACAATCACTTCATCGCCCGGCTCAATGCCGGCAAGCAATGCCGACATTTCCAATGCATCGGTGCATGACGTGGTCAAGAGCGCCTTGTGCATGTCATAACGCGTTTCGAAAAATGTGTGGCACTTCTTCGTGAACATGCCATCGCCCGAAATTTTACCGGACCTCACAGCCTCTTCAATGTACTTGGTTTCTTGCCCGGTAAGGTGGGGTTTATTAAAAGGAATCATCAAGGCTTTTTATATCGAGCCGGCACTCCAACATAGAGGCCCGGCTCAGTTATACTCTCAATTACAACGGCACCTGCACCCGTTCTGGCGTAATCTGCAATGCTCAGATTATCGACGACGGCAGTGCCGATGCCCAAACTTACGCAATTACCAACACGCACAAAACCCGCAACCTTCACTCCGGGTGAAAGAAACGAATGCGAGCCAATGGTGGTGTCGTGAGCAACCACAACTCCGGCATTGAGCAGCACATTGTCGTGCAGGTGTGCTTTCATGTCGATCACACAACCCGGGTAGATAACCACGCCGCGCCCGAGCTGTACGGAGTCGTCGACGTAAGCAGAAGAGTGTATCAGGCGACCGAATGGAATATCATTTTTAAGCGAATCAAAAATGTGCATTCGCTGTTCAAAGTGTTTGTATCCGATAGCCAGAAGCAGCTCATCGAAAACGCCATTGGCATATGACGCTCGAACATCAGCAACCTTACCCAAAACGGGAAGACCATGACGGGCTACTCCCATTTCTGCAAAATCATCGAAGAAGCCAACCACTTGGTATTGATTGTCGTTGGCGGCATGCCAGGCAATTTGTTCGCCCAGGTCGCCCGAACCAATTATTGCGAGCCTTTTCATAGCCATTGGTTAATCTCTTCGAGGTTTTGAATGCGAGGAACATTCGCATTTGGAAAATGATTGTGGCGGTCGATCAGCAAGGCCTTCACACCCAATTCAAGCGCCGGGTGAATATCGAGTTTCATGCTATCGCCGACAAATAAAATCTCTTCGGCTTGCAGTCCCGAATTATTCATCATGCGTTGAAAAAACAACGGATTCGGCTTCTTAATGCCTTCGTCTTGCGAACACAACACCCAGTTAAAACTGACATTGAAATGATGTGCCAGTTTCTCCTTAAGCGAGTGATCCCAATTGGAAAGAATGCCCAGTGGCATTTCGATGCTCTGCAACGCTACGGTATCGTCAAAGGGCTGCCAGGGCAAATACGTGCATGCTTCAAACAAATCGTTGAGCAATGCGTCGGAAGGCGCGATACCCAATGCATAGAGCAGATGGGTATTGAATTCCTTGTAAAACTCGCGCGAGGTTTTATCGGGGAAAACAAATACCTCTGACACGAACTTATGCACCAGTCGCATATTCTCTTCTTCAACCGAATGGCCATTGCGCTGAAGTGCAGCCGTCATGTTCGGAAACAACTGCGGCTTTTCCAGCAAAGTGTTGGCAACATCGAAGAAAACAGCCTTTATCATGCGTAGGTATAAAAGTTAGCGCGGTTGTTTTTTACGTCGTTCAATTTCATTCCGGGATACACTACATCAACCATTACACGCATTGCGCAACCTTCAATAACTGCAGGTTTTTCGGGTGTTTCGTGAAAGAGTAATTCACGAATGGTATAGGCCACATCGTTGAAACCAAATTGCGAACGAATGGAATTGGTTCCCGAGATGCGGCAGTTGATTTCAAATGGCACGATTCCGTTCGCTGTGACTTTCGATTGAATGTTTACGGATCCTCTGAATGGGAATGCGCTAATCATTTGCAGCGCGAGTTGATCAACTTCACTATCGTAATCACGCACTACTTCAGCGCGGGCTGTGTTTCCGGATTCCAGTTCTCTTCTCATGGTGATACTGCCCAAGAGTGAGCCGTCGTTCAACACATAAAAGGTTGAAGTGATCTCGGGCCCTTCCAGCAATTCCTGAACGAGGTTGGTATCGTTGAAACCGGCTACATGCGGGGGTTGAATATGAATGCCGCGACTTCCACGTCCTTCGCGGGGTTTCACAATGTATCTGTCGAACTCACCTTTGAATTGCGAAGGCAATACAGAGGGCGCAAATGGAATACCCACCTTTGAAAACGCCTCCCAGTTGCGGTATTTATCGAGGCAAAAAAAAGTAACCTCAGCAGGGGATGCAGCGATGGGTACTGTGAAGTCAGCGCCATGCTTTGCCAGGTAATAGGATTCATAGTCGGTACTTGGAATGATTAGCTCAGCACCTGTCTTTGCTACCACATCACGCATGGCGCCGATGTATGATGCATCGTATGCATAAGGCACTTCAAACACCTCATCGCAGAGGTGATTACCGGCGCTCACCGCAGAAATATTCACACCCACAATGCGCAGGTCGCGGCTCATTGCTCGCGCATTGCGCACTATCCCTTGGCCTACTACACCGCCTATACCTGTTACAATGATGGTCTTCATCCTTCAATAATATCGATTATGCTTTCACGCAGGTCAAATTTCGGCATAAAACCAATCGCTTGGTGGGCAACATTATCCTCATAGAATGCACCACTCTCATCGGCATGCGCAGTATGTTGAATTTCTACAGGAAGCTGACTTGCGATGGTTGCTGCGACTTGTGCGTTGCTATACTCCTTCGGTGATATGCCAAGCACAATTCCCTTCCAATT
>CALQJP020000326.1 GCA_943330925.2 Chryseobacterium gleum | reverse complement strand
GCCTTGCCTTCGCAAAACCGGCGCAATTGTATTTCCGTTTCGATTCGCAACACAGGCACTTCACAAAGGTTGCCGTTATCGTCTTTGGCCGCCATTGTAAAATAACAAGAATTGGTATGCTTCAACTCACCTGTTCGAGGCTGAAGCGACTCCACTCGAATGCCTACAATCATGGTAGTGCGTCCAACATAATTCACAGAGGCTTTCAAGGAAACCAATTCTCCGACATCAACAGGATTGAGAAACTCCACTCCTTCGACAGCAACTGTTACGCAATACGATTGTGCATATTTCGAAGCACAAACGAATGCAACTTTATCCATCAGCGACAATAAAATTCCTCCATGAACCTTACCGCCAAAATTGGCATAAGCGGGAATCATCAGTTCGGTTATGGTTACTTCTGAATCGGCAACAGTCTTTTTATTCATGCCCTAAAAATAGGATTGAACAAGCGCAACCTTCGGATTTCATTTAGAAAACCTACCGAATAAAAAAGCACACAATCAACGGGAGTTACTATGCCGACGAACTCCGATTAAAAAAACAAAAGGTCGCCGAAGCGACCCAATGTTCTTAAAACCATATGTTGTCAGTTTAACTAGGCCATCATTGCTTGATGAAGCGCTGCGTGTGCACCGTGCCATCCAATGACTGCATGCGCAACATATACATACCGACGGGCAAGTCTTGAAGCGATAATTGCAAGCGTGTTCCATAAATTTCATTGTAGTGTGCACGGTGAATGAGCAAACCACCCGCATCCATGATATCGACCATAACATCTCCTGCTACCTTACTCTCTTCAAAAGATACATTCAGAATATCTTCAGCAGGATTGGGGTATACCGCGGGCGCAACAAACTTAACGGTCTCGATGGCTTCATCACTTTCCATGGCGCCTTGCTGTCCATTTGTACCCTGAAGGGTATTCACATTCGCGCATCGCTGAGCAGACTGTCCGCAGGCATTAACTGCACGAACACAAACAGTGGCAGAGGAAAATATAAAACCTAAAATCGAAATCGCCGTAGTTCCTTGACCCGAAATAATAGTAGCTCCTGTGACCGTCCATACGAACGAAGTAGCACCACTTACAGGGGGAATTGAAACGGTGGTTGAGCCCAATATCGGTGAGGTACTTGAAATGATACCGGGCTGAGAAGGAACGCCGCTTACCGTGAGTGAACGCAAACCACTATTGCATCCATTGAGTGCGTTGGCTCGCACTGTAATTGAACCACTAGTAAAGGAGCTTGTGAATACAACGCTAATCGTTGTGCCCGTGCTCGGCCCTGTAATAGATGCACCTGCAGGAACAGTCCAAGTATAGGATGACGCACCCGCAACAGCACTAATGGAATAGTTCTTTGTGCTGCCGCATACACCCGCCGTGATGCCTGCGATTACACCCGGTGTTGCAAGTGGGCTGCTCAAAACAATCGATCTGACCGCAGTGACAACCGTTCCTGCGCATGCTCCAGTGCCATTGACACTTGCTGTAACGGTATAAGAACCCGCAGCACTGGTTGATGGCGTAAATGCTCCTGTTGAAGTATTCAAGGTTAGACCGGCCGGCGCAACAGAATACGTTACAGGCCCGCTCGCCGTTGTTGTAGGCGAAACACTTCCCGTTTGACTTCTGCAATAATTCGAACTTCCATAAACCATGGAAACCGTTGGAGCAGCGCCAATTGACACGGTAGCAATTGTGCTAAACTGGGCACATGCCCCCGAGGCAGCAACTGTATAAGTGATCGTATACGTTCCGACAGTGCTTGTGGAAGGAGTTATAGCACCTGTAGAAGCATTGATGGTTAATCCGGCCGGCGAAGCAGTATACGTTCCACCTGCAGCTCCTGTGCGAGTTACTGATTGCGCTGTTGTAACACTCTTGCAATAGGACGCAGCATAAGTGATTGTCGCTGTATTGTTACTGATTGTCAAAGTAATGGAATTTGAACGAATCGTAGTACATGCAGAAAACTGACAAAACACCACATCATTATTGACAGGTGCATTCAATGTATATGTAGTACCCTGCGCTACTTGCACACCATTGCGAAACCAATTGAGTGTAGTATTGGAAGTCATGTTGGTTGTGGTGGCGGTAAAAGTGACACTTACCGGATTGCACACAGGAAAAACAACATTGGAGGTTATACTCAATGAAGGAACCAATTGAATATGGGAGCCAATCGAACAACCGGCGGCGGCAATGCTGCGTGCCATAGCATCATTGGCGGCGTCCAAGTCGTTTTGATGCAGCGATCGACGTGTTGCACCCAATGAAACAGTTGGCACCATTACCTCTGAGCCACCTACCTTCGTATGCGAAAGTTGATGCAAGTGTCCCAGTTCATGAAGAAATACGGTTTCAAAATCGAATTGTGTCGCCGATGGATTCGCTGCACTAAAATTCCAGGTACCTGAGGAAGGGCTTGCATCCACGATAACATCCATTTCCAAGGTCAAAGCCTTTACCAGTTGCCCTGAGCCACACAAGGCAACAAGGTTAAGTCCACGACCCAAAATACCGGGAGGCAGCGGCGCTTGAATATCATCCGTTATTACATTGAAATTGTCGGCGCCTGTCGCTCGGATGGTTGTGGTGGCTGAAGCAATCTTCATGTTTACCCGTGTAGCGCATTTCCACGCACTCAGAGCTCGCTCAAGCGACGCTTGAGCTCCTGCACCCAATGCTGCAAATTGATCATTGTAGTTGAACGTGTACCCACCTGCCGCATCATCATTGACCATGCGAAGAGTAACCGTAGAGTCGAGAGAGGCATTGAGGCGATTAAACAAGGCATAACGCACCGTGATAGTGCTCGGGCTGGTAACGGTAGCGCCTCCTTGCGGCGTAACACGAACAACACCCGTTGCTGCAGGCTCGTCAGTTACTCCTGCATTGGTGGTGAGAGAGGGAACGAACACTTGAATCTGGGTATCAGTCCAAGAGATATAATGACGTGGAAGGGGCTGCGCAAAACCACCATTCACTGTGGTGAATTCAACAAAACCGGTACCTCTCGTTGCGCCAAATCCGGAACCGGCTATGGTTAAAACGGAACCAGTGCCCGCAGTAAGCGTGGTTGGAGTAAGTGATGTAACAGTGGC
>CALQJP020000325.1 GCA_943330925.2 Chryseobacterium gleum | reverse complement strand
TTGCTCTCTCGCTGTCAGGTATACGTGATGAAGCACCTCGAGCGTCCAGACTTGGAGAAGCTTGTTTTGAAAGCCCTCGCGACCGATGCGGATCTCATGAAGAAGCAGATACGCGTGGAGGAGTTTGAAGCGTTGCTGCGCATGAGCGGCGGCGATGCACGCAAGCTCTTGAACGTGCTCGAGCTCGTGGTGTCGCAACTGGGAGAAGGAGAGGCAATCACCAATGAACGCGTGGCTGAAATTGTGCAGCAGAATCCTGCCATGTACGACAAGTCGGGCGAGATGCATTACGACATCATCTCAGCCTTTATCAAGAGCATTCGCGGCAGCGATCCGCAGGCAGCTGTCTATTATTTAGCGCGCATGGTGGAAGGCGGGGAGGACCCGAAGTTCATCGCACGGCGCATGCTCATTCTCGCATCAGAAGACATAGGCTTGGCCAATGCCAACGCCTTGCTCATGGCCGACGCGACGTTTCGCGCGGTGGAGAACATCGGCTGGCCCGAGAGCAGAATCATATTAAGTCAGTGTGCCATTTACCTCGCTACTTCTCCCAAGAGCAACAGCGCCTACATGGCCATCGATGCGGCCATTGCCGAAGTGCGGAACAGCGGCGACCTGAGCATTCCCATGAACATCCGCAACGCACCCACGAAACTCATGAAAGACCTCGGCTACGGCGAGGAATACAAATACGCACACAGCTACGAAGGCAATTTTGTGTATCAGCAATTCATGCCAGATTCATTGGCCGGCGCCAAATTCTACCAACCCGGAAACAACGCGAAAGAAGCGCAAGTGAGGGAGTGGTTGAAGGCGAGGTGGGGCAGTGGGTACTGAGGACTGGGTACTGGGTACTGGGGACTGGGGACTGGGTACTGGGGACTGGGTACTGGGGACTGATTGCTGAGACCTGGGTACTTATGATTGAATACACAATTCTTTGCCTACCACTACTTAGTAGCTAATACTAATATCTAATACCTAGTGCTTAGTACCTAGTAATTAGTCCCCAGTCCCCAATCCCTAGTCCCCAGTCCCCTAATTTATGCCATTGCAGATTTTCCGAACAAGCCCCGGTCCTTCATAAATAAACCCCGTGTAAATCTGCACGAGGTCGGCGCCTGCGTTGAGTTTATCGATGGCGTCTTGCGCGGAGTGAATACCGCCTACGCCGATGACCGGAAATGCGTTGTGTGATTTTTCCTTGAGGTAACGGATCACTTCCGTGCTGCGCTTTGTGAGTGGCTTACCGCTCAGGCCTCCTGCACCAATCGACTCTATTTCGTTTTTGGATGTAGTGAGAGGTTCACGCGCAATGGTAGTGTTGGTCGCAATCACGCCATCAATCTTACTTTCTCGCACAATGTCGATGATGTCGTTGAGCTGCTCATCGGTAAGGTCGGGAGCTATCTTCAGCAGTATGGGTTTGCACTTCGGCGTTGCTTGATTTGCCTCTTGCAACGTGTTGAGCAAATGCAGCAACGGTTCTTTCTCCTGCAGTGCGCGCAATCCGGGAGTGTTGGGCGAACTCACATTCACGGCGAAGTAGTCGACGTGTGGGTAGAGCGTTTCGAAACACGAGAGGTAATCGTTGACTGCTTCTTCGTTGGGTGTAACTTTATTCTTGCCGATGTTGCCGCCAACGATGATGCGTGAGGAGCGCTTGCGAAGTCGCTCTGCTGCAGCTTGAGCACCGCCGTTGTTGAAACCCATGCGGTTGATGAGCGCTTCGTCTTTCGGCAATCGAAACAACCGTGGTTTGTCGTTGCCGGGTTGAGCTTTCGGAGTGAGTGTGCCTATTTCAATAAAGCCAAAACCAAGCGTGCTGAGCTCATCCACCCAGCGAGCATCTTTATCGAAGCCTGCGGCAAGCCCCACGGGATTGTCGAAATGAAGTCCGAAGAGTGTGCGCTTCAGCTCTGGTTTGTTGGATGTGAAAGTTGATCGCAGCAACGCGGGCATACCGGGAATCCGAAGAACTCCTTGCAACAAATTCATTGCGGTGTAATGCGCGCGCTCAGCCGGCAATAAAAAGAAAATCGGTTTTATAAATAGGCGATACATCGGGCGCGAAAATACTCTTTTCCTGCGGTTGCGCGTTGATAACTATGTTCATATATGCGCGTTTGTAAATGCCGTTTCATGCGAGTGTTAAAATAGCTTTGGGAATTATCAGCTCTAACCTAAAATTGAATTTAGTATGTTAACGATTTTCGGAAGAAAGAAAGTTACAGCAGATCGTGTGGCGCACATTTTCGCACACAATATAATTGAGACAGTCGAGACCGGTTTTGCCGATGTGGCGGGATTTATAAATGATTCTCCTGAGTTTGTTCAATCGCCCGGAATAGGAGAGAATGATTACGGGAAATTTCTCATGATTGTATTGGCCGGAAACTATTCATACATCAGCCAGTATTTTAATAATGGCATGGACAAGCAGATTATCGAAAGCATTACAGCAAAGCTGGCCCCTGCTTTCGACATGACGCCTACTGAGTTTTCCATGAAAGTGAAAGAATACAAGGATGCCATGGCACGAGCCAACCATCCGTCGAAAAACATGATCTATGCAATGTCGAAGGGCGTGTTTTTGAAATACAACCTCGTCGAATTTCAGGAGGAATACTTCAAGCAAATGAAAACACCCAATCCTATTTTCTTGAAGAACCTCGATGACCTGATGAAAAACTTCCTTTGGAACTGGGAAGTGTTCAACGAAAAATACAAGGTTGTTACGCATGCCATGGTATGAGCATAGCATTTGAATAGGATTTTGAAAGGCCGCGCTAAGCGGCTTTTTTCATTAAAATGGAGTTGTTTATAGATTTTCGGAGTTGCACTGGCCAAAGTAGCAGAAGGTGTAATTTGCACAGATTATATGCGTGAAGAAAACGAAGAAAAAACATTCCGGAAGTGGCTAAAGCGACTTGGTTGGTTGGGCTTTTTCTTTTTTCTTGTGAAGGGGCTGATATGGCTGGCTGTTTTTTTCTTCGCCGGAAACGAAATTTTTAAGTCGTGTAACTGATTAAACTATGAAAAAATACATTCTTCCAATCGCCCTTCTATTGGGTGCTTGCAATAACAGTGGTGAAAAAAAGATAGAGCCCGCTCCGGC
>CALQJP020000324.1 GCA_943330925.2 Chryseobacterium gleum | reverse complement strand
CCCATGAGCAAGTGGCTGTCCCACCATGCGCCCATGATGATCTCTCCGTCGGCATGCACCTCACCCACTAAATCGGATGGGTACACTTTCGGGTCAATGTCGTAGCGACGAATAGGGTCTAAATTATCAGTGTTGAATCCAGCACCTAGTATTGGGTTGTTCGTTGCCGAGATTGCCCAGAAATCTGCATATCCCTCGCCAATCGCACCATTCTGAAAGAAAGAGCCTTGCGAAGTATAGTAGTTGTCATTGATGCCATGACCATATTCATGATAACATACATCGGCCACGAGTGATGAAGCATTGCAGCCGCCACCGATATCGTAGAAGTTGATAGAAGCTCCATCATAGAAGGCATTGCACGTTCCGCCGGTTACATCAATGTTGGTGGGTAGTTGAAAGTCCATGCCGGTGAAGTCGCCCATCCATTGCTTGTGCCAGTCGTGAATGCGCTGCACGCTGCGATAAGCCGACATTTCTTTTACGTTGGCTGTACCATCCATAGAAATTGCATTGTTGCCATCTGCCAGCGTATAGGTTAAGCTTGGTGTGAGGTCGTTTGTGTAAATGCGACTCCAAGGGCCCATCATGCGAATGGTTGCAGTAGACCCCGGGTTAACGGGCAATACCACATGGCCATCTTGGTCGGCGGGGTAATCCACTCCTCCAACCGTAACAAATATGTTTTCCAAATCCTGTGTCACGATGGCATCATTAGGCGTGAGCTCTTGCACACTGCCCGTGATGGTCGCAGAAACTTCCAGCATGCGGGATTCACGAGGCGGATGTGCTGAGTGTTGACACGTTTTTGGTTTGATGGGGCCGCTGTGTTTCACTTTGTTTTGACGATACAGGATAACACCTGTATGAGCATCCACAAGCGTTTGATAGTTGGCCGGTATTTGCTCTGAACTCATCGTCTTTACCATTACCTCGTAAACAAGGTGGTACACATATCCTTCTTCTGAAGGTATGGGCAGAACCTTCAGCTCTTCTTCGCATATAGCACTTAGAAGCGTATTACTGATGCCCGACGCGGCAAGCTGAAGTACTTGTTCGGTCGAGTAAGAAGGGGTAATATTTAATACGATATTGGGGTAAATGTCGCAGCCAAACAGGATGAGCGCGCCGTTGTTGAATTTCGCGGTATAACGACTTCCCAATACCTCCAAGCCTTGGTAATGCTGTTTGAAATTTACGTAGGTGTTTTTGCCTTCGTGTGTTTTTCCGAAACCTACGAGATCACTTGTGGGAATCTGAAATGCGGCTAGTTCCGTTTGTGCAAATTGAATTGCTTTTTCCTGTGCATCAGCGCCTGGTACTTGCAGCGGTTGTCCATACGCGCGGTGAGGCATACCGCTTGTTTCATTGAAATGGACGTACCAATTTCCGTGTGCTTGTCTGAACTGCTCCCATGCAGGCAACTGACGGAGCGACTGTTGGACATGCACGTCATAGGGCTTCGATTGCATGAAGCGCACTTCATGCGGATCAATGGTGCCGTGCAGATTGTTTTGTGCAAATGCCAAGAGTGTGCACAGCACAAGGCTGGTTGTGAGTAATAGAGATTTCATAGACGCGATCTGGTTTTTCGGCAATATGCATGAAAAATCGATACACGCACCTAGAATTGTAGGTTCTGCATTCTGCTGAAGGTGGCTTCGGTGTTGATGGGCTTACCCAGTCATGCGCACGCTGAGAGAAGGGAATGCAGGCTCAGCGATTTCTAAGCTTGTTGATATGTTTTTTGTCAGTTTTTTGTTCGATTTAAAGGTGTTTCTTAAAATTGCATTAACTAAATAACTTCATAAGCTCCTATAAGGGCTGTTCACTAATAGTAATTTGACTGTGAATACTTCAAAAGAAAATAATACTAAGCCTGAAGAGGTAAAGGACCTCCAAGCAACGATTGATATCCTCAAAGCAGAAAAGATGAAGTTGGAAGTTGAGCTGAAGTCGCGCGAGGAAATGATGAGCAATTTGCTTTCGTATATACAGGCTCCTAAGTAATCTGACGGATTACTTCGGTCGATGAAAATGCCCTTCGTTGAAACGCTTAGTTTCAATTCGGCTTTTTCTTGTCTTCAATAACATTTCATTTGTTTCAGGGTTTTTCGAATTTCTTTAGTCTATCCTTGCGTTTCTATGCTACCTGCTCTGAGTCCTCATAGAATTGCCTTATTAATCGCAATGTTGGCTGTTTTTTTTGCCGTGCAAACAGCACGTGTAAGCAGCACCAATGGCGATCCTCAGTTGACCTTACTTACTGCCCAGGCTATTCTCGAAAATGGTTCTATACAGCTCGATGAGTATAAAGCTCGCGTGATCGATGAGCATTTTACGACCGGTAAATGGAAGTACCACGAGGTGAACGGTCACACCTACTACAACTATCCATTGGGTACACCCATACTGTCTGTTCCTTTTGTAGCTGTTGCAAATGCGTTGGGTTACGACATGACTATTGAAAGCCACGATCACTTCTGGCAAATACAAATTGCTGCTATTCTGTGTGTAGTCATGTTGCTCTTGCTTCGCAAGATTGCCCTGCGATTCATGGATAAGTGGTCGGCTCTTTTCTGGTCTGCTGCCTTCATGTTTTCTACGAGTTTTCTGAGTGTGAACGGCACAGCACTTTGGAGCTTTCATTTCGAATTGATATTCCTATGCTTAGCGGTGTTAGAAATAATTCGGGTTGAACAAACAGACGGCACCTCCGTTCGTCCGTTTTATATGGGGATGCTTTTATTCATGGCTTGGTTTACCCGTCCTGCTGCCTTGCCCTTTCTGGTTGCAGTTATGCTTTGGCTAGCCTGGCGTCGCAATCTGAAGGCGTTTGCCATGGTTGGACTGTCGTCTGCCTTTTTGTTGTTTGTGTTTATTGCTTACTCGATGCTGGTGCACCAACGCTGGTTGCCGCTCTATTACGATCCCTTTACCTGGAATGGCGCTGTTTCTCAGCATACCATGTTCTTCAAGCTGAAGGCTCTTTTGTTCAGCCCGTTCAGAGGGCTTTTCATTTACACACCAATCCTCTTGGCTTCGTTTGTTGGTCTGTTTATTCCTGAAGTGCGAAAGAGTAAACTGTATGGTGTTATGATGGTGTGGTTTGCACTGCATGTGCTGATGCT
>CALQJP020000323.1 GCA_943330925.2 Chryseobacterium gleum | reverse complement strand
TGTCTGATTTTCTTCGAACGGCTTTTGCAACCTTCCAGTCAACCGACACGCTCTTTCCATATCCACATTTTCAATCGCGTGATGCGGCGTACTTCGACGCATTGACCTCCGCCGATTCATTGCAGCGTATGCGAGCACTGCAGATAACCGGCGAAATGGATTTTACCGCCGAATCCGCAGTTAGGATGCGCGCCCTTCTGAAGGAGTTGCCCTTTTTTACAGGAGAGGATGCTGTACATATACAGTCCAAGTTGATATCAGGCTTATCCGCTGATACATCTGCTCAAAACATTGATTTTATTGTGCGCGAGTTCAACGCATTTCCGGATAGCGCAGAGTATCAGTACGAACTGCTATCTGTGTTGTTGCGAATGAAAACCGCTCGGGCGTGGCGCACCTATGCAAAATTGGTGGTCGAAGAGCCACCCATTGTTTTCGACGAGCTCGGCGGCAGCGGCTGTGAGGCACTGTTCGATTCTGTTCGTTTGGCTGCTCCACTCTTGCCCCAGCTGATGCAGCTGCTGGCCATCGATGAGTATGAGCAAAGTATTTATCACCTCATGGCTATGGCGGCAGACAGTGGTTGGCTTCCCGTAACATCCTATCGCTATTTGGTTCCACAACTTCTTGTGGAGGCGCGCAATGAGTTGAAGCGATTAAAGAGCAGTTCGGAGGAGGGCTATGGCTTTAATACAGATTTGTTGCTTGACTACTGTTCGTTGCTGCAACCCATTCGAAGAGAGAAAGAGGTTACTGCCTTTTTTGCCAAAGCCGGCGCATCCAAGAGAGGTCAGTTATTGACAGATATGACCGAATTCGATTTGGAGCATGGAATTTTGCCTTCCGATACGGTTGTCAATCGATTGATCCGCATGAATGATCAGGTGCACCAGCTTTATGCTATGCTCCGTGAGCATGGAGCGACTGAGCGAATGCCGTCCGAATGGCAAAGCCGCGAAGCACTTGCGAAGCTATACCTGAGAAATCAATACGAGTCGAATGAAGAATCGGCAGACTCGGTTTTGCTCCTATCAAGCCGCAGCGGCGAAATCAGAGGTACAAAGCTGGATGTGCATTTTTACAAGGTGTATAAGGCATCTTCCCAACAGTGGCTGGGTCACATTTTGGCATTCGACGCGCGCGACCCATCGAATGCCTGGCCTCTTTTTATTGAGTCAGATCGGAGTGTAGTACTCGACGATGATGAGGATGCAATGGTTGAGCTGGAAAATGAGTATCTCTATATGGAGGAACTCAATCGTGAATTTGTAAGCTTCGGGTCGGGAAGCACTGATTTTGGTGTTCAATGGTATTGAGTAGCATGGAGGAAATACGACTTCAAAAATTATCACTTTATCACTTCAAGAACTATGAAGAGCTGAGTGTCGAAACCCATGCAAGTGCAAATTGTTTCGTTGGAAAAAATGGTTCGGGCAAGACCAATTTGCTGGATGCTATATACTACTTGTGCAACTGCAAGAGTTTTTTCAATCCGATTGATTCGCAGAACATACGGTTTGGGTCTGATCAGTTTGCGATTACCGGTGAGTTCACTAGGCGCGAACAGCCCGAACAGGTTATTTGCGCAGTAAGAAGAAATCAGCGCAAAGTATTTAAGAGAAATCACAAGGAGTATGATCGATTGGCCGAGCACATAGGTCTGCTTCCATGCGTTATGATTACGCCTTATGATATTGAACTCATTTGGGAGGGAAGTGAGGTGCGACGTAAGTTTATGGACAGCACCTTGGCTCAATTGTCGCGCGGGTATCTCGACGATCTGATAGCATACAATCATGCATTACTACAACGCAATACAGTGCTGAAAACCTATGCGAAGCAGGCGCATTTTCCCGATGAATTTTTGGAAATCTGGGATGTTCAACTTACAGAGCGTGCAGCCTCGATTCACGAGGCCAGAGCCTCTTTTCTAAGAAACTTTCAGGGCGTATTTCAGCGTGTTTACCGCGAGATTTCCGGCGGCGCGGAGGAAGTGTCGTTCAACTTCGATTCTGAGTTAAATGAATCGAGCATGGAGGAGCTGCTTCGAAAAAACGCCCGCCGCGACAGGCAATTGGAGCGAACTTCAGCCGGCTGTCACCGCGACGATTTGGATTTTCTAATTGAGGGTAATGCGCTCAAGAAATTTGCTTCTCAAGGACAGCAAAAGTCTTTTTTGTTTGCCTTGAAATTTGCTCAATATCTCTTTATGAAAGAATCGGCAGGGGTGAAGCCAATACTCTTGCTCGACGACTTTTTCGATAAGATTGACGAACACAGGGTTGCCAACATTATGGGGTGGCTCTCACGCAATGATGTAGGGCAAATGTTCATTACCGACACGAGCACCGAAAGAATGCCTGCCGTTTTAGCAGGCGCGGGTTTGCAATACAAGGCCTGGAAAGTAGAAAGTGGAAAATTAGATCCGATCTAAGCATCGTTTCAATCGATATTTGTTGCGATGTCGAACAGAACATATACAGATAATCCTCTCAAAGAACTTATATCAGACATCCTTCGCCGAAACGGATGGGAGCATCGCTACCAAGAAATGGAGGTTTTGCGTTGTTATAGAGAAGTGGTTGGCGAAGTTATTTGGAAGAAAACCCGTGAAAGCAAGCTGCACGGCAAGACACTTGTGTTGAAAATGGACAGCGGCCCGCTCAAGCAGGAACTATCCTACCAAAAGACCAAACTGATGGATGCTATCAACGAATTGATGGGCGATGTTGCGGTTGAGAAGCTGGAGGTTTGGTAGTTGGTGTTGGGGACGCCTTTCATCGAGCGGTTTCGATTGTTCTTTGTTCGGGTGTTTAAGCTGTGTGATTGTACTTTCGATACATTAATATGCACGTATGGACTTTTGGAAAGGATCAGGAACCAAGGCGAAAATTTTAGTTTTAACAGCTGCTGTAGCTGTGTTTGTTGTGTTTACAGCAGCCTATCAAAAGCGAAAGCCTAAGGGATATCATTCTGCGCATGAGATGGGGGCGTACAAAAACTTGTTGGGTGATTTGCCCACCGGAAGTTCTGATATGTTCATGGGCTCCGGCCGATGCGCCGGATGTCATGGAGTGGACATGGATATTGCCAATCCGCCGCTGGCATTGGTAGATGGAAACGGAGTGAATGTGGG
>CALQJP020000322.1 GCA_943330925.2 Chryseobacterium gleum | reverse complement strand
TATGTCCGGTCCTTGTCCATTTCCTCTCCACGTGCGATGCCATTGCATTTGCCCGGCAGAATTGTATTTAGCTACCAGAAAATCTGCGTTTTCATCGGTAGAGTGGCTATATCCGGCAACGTAAATGTTGCCATTACCATCTTCTGTAATACAAGAATAATGGTCCGAAAAATCGCCGTCACCGTCGTAAGTTGAATGCCATTGTTCGGTGAACTGCGCTTGTGTGAACGCAGGAAGGAGTAAAAGAAATAGAATGAGGTGTTTCATGTAGTGATTAGTTGCAATTGGTTCCGTATGCTGCGATGAATAAGAGCAGGTCGCTTACTCCCACAATTGAGTTTCCGTCGATGTCTTCAGGGCAAGTGGGTGGAATGACAACGAAGATGCATGAGCCGTCGTCTTGTGTAGCAGCCGAGTTGTAGTTACTGGCTGTTGAGTATGTACAGCCTTCAATAGGCGTTGGATACTGGCAGGAGCCATCATCGAAAGTTGCATTGGGGTTGTAGTTCAAAGCAGTCGTGTTTGTGCAGCCATTAACAGCAACTGCGAACAAACACGTTCCGTCATCTTGCGTTGCACTTGCATTAAAGTTCAGAGCAGATGCATACGTGCAACCCAAGGTTTGTGATCCTCCGAAAACACATGAACCATCATCCGCTTGTGCCAGCGGATTGTAGTTGGTAGCAGTGCTGTAGGTGCAGCCTTCGATGGGTTGCGGATAGAAGCACGAGCCGTTGTCAATGGTAGCTGCGCTGTTGAAGTTGGATGCGTCAGGATTCGTGCATCCGGGAATGGGCAACGGGAACTGACAATTGCCTGCATCCTGCGTAGCTATCGGATTGTAATTGATTGCAGAAGGATACATGCAACCAAGTATGGGTTGCTGGAAGATGCAAGACCCGTCGTCGAACGTCGCCTGGTTGTTGTAATTGAGTGCCGATGCTACGGTGCATCCGGATATGATAAGTGTGAAGTTGCAAGACCCATCATCGATTGTTGCAGCATTATCGAAGTTCAGTGCATTGGTGTATGTACAGCCTGCAATGCCACTTCCGAATACACAACTTCCATCGTCGTTGGTTGCTGAAGCATCGTAGTTGAGGGCTGCTGCATAGGTGCAACCGCCGTTGGGTTGCGGATAGATGCAGCTGCCGTTGTCTATCGTAGCGTTGGGGTTGTAGTTTGAAGCCAGTGTATTGGTGCAACCGGGTACGCTTGCCGGATATTGACAGGTACCGTCATCCGATGTTGCATTCGGGTTATAGTTGAGTGCGTTGGAATAGGTGCATCCTTCAATTGGTTGCGCATAGATGCAACTGCCATCGTCGCTTTGCGCCAAGGGGTTGTAGTTGATGGCATTTGCATAGGTACATCCGGCTAACGGCACAGGGTAAATGCAACTTCCATTATCAATCGTTGCATTGGGGTTGTAGTTACTCGCGGTTTGATTGGTGCAGCCCGGAATGCTTGCCGCGTATTGGCATGAACCATTATCTGTGTTAGCTGCTGCATTGAAGTTCAATGCAGATGCATACGTGCAACCTTCAATGATGCAAGACCAATCGTTGAAATTTGCGAGTGGGTTGTAATTCGACGCAATGGGATTGGTGCAGCCTGCAATTTGCGATGAATAACAACTGTTTTGAAGGCCTGGAGTGCCGTTGATGACTGATCCCGCGCAATAGCTGGTGGCTATGTTGTTATCGAAAGAGTAGTTGATCAATTCCAGTGAAGGACCGCCGCCATCGGCATTGGCCGGCCAACAGTTGGAGTAGTAGGTTACTTGGTCAACCAAGATGTTGGACGATTGATACAAGCGAATGTTCTCGCTGATGTTATTCAGATCATCGGTGAATGCATAGACTCCGGCTCCTGCCCCAGCGTAGGTTGCTGGAGTTGATGCAACCACAATAAACCCGTTGGCAGGTATCGAAGCGCCAATCGGGAACACACAGTCGATACCACCGCTGATGCGCCATCCGGCGATGTTTACGGCTGCATTTGTTGCGTTGTGTATTTCAACGAACTCGTGCGTGAGGTCGGTGAAGCCAAGGAATTCGTTCGGATTGAAATGAATTTCGTTGATGTGCACTGCGGGAATGGAGAGCACGCAACTTCCATCGTCGGTGGTGGCCAGCGGATTGTAATTCAGTGCCTGTGCATTGGTGCAGCCATTGTACGCGCATGAACCGTTTGATACAGTAGCAGCGGCATTGAAGTTTGTTGCATTGGGATCTGTGCAACCGGGCGTAGCAGTGGTGGTGCTGTATAACCGCAAATAGTCAAAGGCGAATTCCTCTGATTGCGCTGTGCAAGAGGTGTAGATGCGCAACTGGAGCGATGCGCCTGTTACCGGAATGTTGGCGGTAAACTGTTGCATGGCGGGTTGCAAAGCTGCACCCTCACCAATGCCGTTTAAATCGGCATCGTAATAGAGGCCGGCGTTTGAGCTGGTACTGTTCGCAGCGAACTGAAGAATTTTAGTCCATAAACCGGCATCCATTCTATACTCGACGTAGAGTATATCATCATAATCCCAACCGGCTGAAGGATTGCCTGAACCGAATAGTCCGCGGAATTGCAGGTTTGTTTGACCTGCTACATTGATAGCGGTAAATGTGATGGTTTTGTTCGGTAACCCGTCGCCTGCGCCGCCTGTGATGTTGAGGTTTTCTCCGGCCCACACGAAGTTTCCGTGTTTGTTGGAGTAGGGGGCTACTGTATTCGAAATGTTAGAGCCGTTGGTGCGGTTGTAGTGCCCGTTGAGATTCGTTGTGAATACCGAGGGAGAAGTATAGGCCGTATTCAGTCCGTTGGTCTCAAAATCTTGAACCCAAAGCTGGGAGCTTACATTAATACATAGCAAAAGAAGTAGCGGCAGTAAAAGAAATTTCATGAGTTATGATTTCTGAAGATTAATACAAATAATGGGAGTGACTCCTTGGGCAGGAACGAGATATTATTCCACCTGAGGCGATTTGTGCTTGACTACGGAGAAAATCCTCGACACGTTGAATCCGAATTGGATGTCACCTTCCGCCCATTGGCCGGTGGTTTCGGTGATAAAGCCTTTCTCGTTCATGGGCTTGCTGTTGGTGAAATGCAGCTGAAATACGTGTCCACCTGTTTCTATGTCGAAGCC
>CALQJP020000321.1 GCA_943330925.2 Chryseobacterium gleum | reverse complement strand
GTTACCGCTTGGGAGTGCGGTTGCCATGCCCATATTGATATCGCCGCGCTTGATGATTTTATCGCCATCCACTGAAATATTGATCATTGGGAAATCCTTGATGGCTTTCACCAATGCCTCAATGAAGATAGGCGTGAATGTGAGTTTGGTCTTTTCCTTTTGCTCGAATTGCTTCTTGTATTTCTCGCGCCACAAAACGATGTTGGTTAAGTCGGCCTCCACATAGGAAGTTACGTGCGGAGAAGTTTGCACACTCATGACCATGTGATCGGCTATGAGCTTGCGCATGCGGTCCATTTCGATAATTTCATCGTTGCCACCTACGCTTATTGCCGCCTTCGGCTTTGGTGCTGAAGAAGCTGCAGGCGCAGCTACAGGCTCTTGCTTCACCGCAGGTGCAGCAACCACAGGTGCAGCAACCGGAGCAGCGCCGCGTGAGGCTATATAGTTGAGAATATCACTCTTGGTAACGCGTCCACCCTGGCCGGAGCCCGCAATAGCGTCGAGCTCAGACTGGCTAATGCCTTCTGTTTTGGCTATGCTCTTCACGAGTGGAGAATAGAATCGATCATCGCTGCTCGAAACTGTAACTGAGGCTGCCAATGGAGAAGCCATCGATGCTGCTGCTACAACTTCTGCCTGTGCTGCAGGTGCTGCAGCAGGAGTGGCGGCAGGAGCAGCGGCCGGAGCAGAGGCATTAGCACCAATACCAATCAACGCAATGGGTTGACCAACGGCTACTACATCCCCCTCCTTCACAAGGCATTTCAGCAACACGCCGTCTTCAGGAGCAGGCACTTCGCTGTCTACCTTATCAGTAGCAATCTCAATAATAGGCTCATCAGCCGTGATGGCATCACCTTCTTTTTTCACCCATTTGATGATGGTAGCTTCTGCTACGCTTTCGCCCATTTTAGGCAGTAGAAGTTCTATCTGGGACATTGACAGACGGATTCGTTGATTATCGGGTGCAAATGTAGTCGGTTTAGAGTTTGGTAGAAGGTTTTTTTGATTAACCGCAAAGGCGCAAAGAACGCAGAGTAAAAAGACTCTCCGCGTTCTTTGCGCCTCTGTTGTCAGTTCAAATTATTGCTTAACCAAACGTAACACTTGTGACTCGCCACCAACGATGCGCAATAGATAAAAACCTGAAGGCTTGGCTTCCATATCGGCGTTCAGTCGGCCGTTGAGATCAGGCAAAGTGGTTGAGTAGGTTTGAATGATACGTCCATCCGCTGTCATAAGCTCTGCATTCAAGCGAGTATCAGCCTCAAACACCCCATTGACTGCAATGTCGAAGCGATCTTCGAATGGATTAGGATAAACAACGAATTGAGCAAGAACCGGTGTAGCCAATGAAATAGACTCAGCACCTTGAATGACAGTACCTGTTCCTGAAACTTGCGCAAGGCCATCAATCGATTGAACATTGAGCGTACCATGCACGAAGAGATGAGCTCCCTCTTCAAGGATGATTCGGTCGGCGCTGGCCGTGCCAACAACCGCCGGTTGTGGGAACGCATTGGCTTCGATAATAACCAGCGAAGAATCAACAGGCAATTTACCCTCTTCCCAGTTGTATGGATCGTTCCAGTCGGAAGTACCGCCGTTGCCGGTCCAGATAGAAGATGTATTACCTGCAGTCGCAGCATTTGCATTTGTAATAACGGCGGGAGCCTCATAGGTTACGTTTACCCAGCAACGCTGCGATGGATTAGTAGCAACGTTGTTGCGCACTCGGAGGGTAATCCAACCGGTGAAGTTCGGGGTGTAATTTTGTGTGAGCGTGCCCAAACCTGATTTCGAGGAAAGCAATGTGCCAGCAGCATTGTATAATCCAACATACAAACTTTTGGTTGCGTTTTCGGGATAAACGATGTAGGTAACGAGCTTACCGCTTTGGACAAAAATTCGCCCTACCGTTCTGAAATTCGTTGAGTTGGCAGGTATTGCGCCACCTTGGCCCAGTGAACTCACATGGCTATCACCCAGGTCGTTGGCCATTTCCCATTCCTGCGTTGTGCGCACATTGCGAGCGGGGTTGTAAACAGCAGCATCTTGTCCGACAGGCGCCCACACACTGTAGCCGCGACGACCGGCAGCATTCAAGGTTGGATTTACCGGAGGTGTATTGATAGCGGCATTTCCGGCCGCATCAACCGTCACCGTTGCTGTTCCATTGGCGCCCGAGTAATCTTTCAAAACAGTTCCGGCAGGGAACCCTGTAGCGACTGTGCGGTTTTGCCAGGTAGTCCAGTTGTCGTTTACGCCAATTACGGCTTTTCCTGCGCGCACAATCACCAAATAATCTTGATCAGCGTATGGAACTTGATATGCGCCCGCCTTGAAGTTGAGCCTCTGATGGCACCACAGTAGGTTCATCAAGTCTGATCGCGCCGGAAGACTGGTGGAAGACTTCGGGTCGTGTGTCCAGCGGTTGCCGGTGTAGCCGATATCAAACAAATCTTCGAAGAAAAGCTGCGGATTTCCATCCATCGCCATCATGATTGCGTAAGCCCCAGACAGGCGAGGTTCGTTCGGCTCGATGTGTGCCGATAATTCCGAGCCTGTATTCCAACCGGTGTAGTTGCCCGTACTGCTTAATTGTGGTCGGAATGTGTCGTGGTTATTTACGAATGGCACCGTGCGGTGCACATAGGTATTTGATCCAGCATAGTAATGTACGCGTTGACTTTGCTGAGCGCCCGGCAAAGAAGCCATGTTGAAATTGCCCATGCCGTATACCATTCCGTAGAGACCACCGGAAGGATCGAATGCACGCAGACCAAAGTCAAACGAGCCCATCATTTTTTCACTGGATGGAGCGGCAATGGCGTTGACATAGTTATCAAGGTCATTCTTGCTTCCTACCCATTCTCCCACGTTGAACATGGCTTCACCGCCTTTGCACCAGGCCGGCAGAATGTACTTCAGATTGTAGCTCAAGTCTTCCTGCACATAGGTCGGGAAATGCTTCACCGCATCCCAGCGAAATCCGTCTACTGCAGTCTGCTTCTTCAACCACATCATCCAATTTCTAGCGCCATCGCGCATGTAGTTGGCACTCTGTGCCGGATTGAAACCGACAACGTTTGTACTTTGTCCAAAGGCTGTGCTTTCATAGCTCACATCAGGGCCGAAATACGAAGTACAGATGT
>CALQJP020000320.1 GCA_943330925.2 Chryseobacterium gleum | reverse complement strand
GTTTCATGAACGCGGTGTGCCATTCTCCCTCGCGCATGAAAAGCGGAAACACAACGGCGCTTTCGCGCGCCGGTGGATCCATGCGCCGCGCCTCTTCAGGCGATGGGCGCGGATAGCTAATGATTTGATTGGCCTGGGTGGCCATCGATTGCAGCCGTGCCAGTCGATCGGCCACATCACGGATGAACGCTTCGTGCATCATTCACAAGGTGAATTCGCATCGTATGCATAGCACCCTTTCCATACCTGTGAGGCCCATGAAGTGCCTTCAATGTCTTCGGGTAGGTTGTTTACTGAAACTGCTGTGCCTGCCATAAGCAAGCCCGATGATGACAATCGGAAATTCCCTTCTGCAGGGTTGCAAAGAAGGGGCGCCTGGTTGTTGCTCATGCTTTCGAAATGCACACCATCATCTTCCACGCTTTCATCGGTATCAACCAAACAATAACGGAAGCGATAATTGGTGGGGGCGCCGTCATCCAAATCAAGCAGAAACTCATTGAAGTCGGTCAGAAAAGCATTGTTGCCAAACAGGATGCAGTTGTTGAACTGGCTATCGTAAATCTCGCGCACCTGAATATTCTGGTAAATGTCTTCGTAATAATTGTTGAGCACAAAAGTGGGTGTTTGTCGGCTGTTGTCGCTGCCGTAGTTACCGAAGGTGCAGTTGTCCATGCGGTAGCGTCCGCCTATTCCCAGATAGGCAGCCTGCTGAGAGCAGTTGCCGATGAGCAAATTCTTACCGCTGATGGAAGCACCCTGTCCAAGCAAGCCTATACCGGCCATGTTCAGAATCTTAGTGTTGCGTATGTCTACCGAATAATTTGCTGCAGTATAACTAACCCCTGTTGTATCGACCTGAATGCCGATGTTGCCGTTGCGCAGCTCTGCATATTCAATGCTTGAACCGGGGCTCTCAAATATCCAGATACCACCTCGCACGATGCTCGCCACCTGCGGGCCCATGGCGGTTTCATACGGACAATCGAGCTGTATGCCCCACTGCCCGGGAATGTCATCGTAGAAAGCTTCAAGACGATCGCCTTGAAAAACGACTTCTGAACCCAAGTCACCGTCAATGACTATGGAACCTTTGTACACGTAAATGCCCGACTTGCCATGGCAATACACCTGCACTCCGGGATTGATGCGAAGGGTTGCGCCGCTGTCGACCGCTACGATACCATAAACCACGTGCGGCAATTCGTTGGTCCATATCTCGGTCGTTCCGGTGGGTATGATGTAACTGAACGGATCGGCGCACGAATTTAACCCGCCATGAAAAAAGGCATTCTGCCCCCAGGCTTGCAAGAGAACCGATTGTTCATTGCCATTCAACCGAAAACGTATTTTGTCTTCCACGATGAAAGGCAACGTAGCATCTTGCGGGTCGACTGTCACTTCCACAAAAATGTAAATGCTGTCGTTGGGAAGAATCTCAATGCCCTCTTGCATCGGGCCATCGAGCCCATCGATGTTGATTCGAAACTGCGAGGCCGTGCTCGACTCCAGGGCAATCTCATCAATTCGAATTGACTGGTTATACGGATTTCGCACCCGCAAATACTGCGTTGCACTGCCGACAGTCGAAAACACGGTATCGAAGAAAATCGTATCACTCGAAAACTCCAGCTGAGCCGATGAGTCCTCGTTGAAGCGTTCTTTCCTGCACTGCACAAGGCTTCCTGCGAGGAGGAGCACTGCTATTATCGGATAAAAAAAACGGAATTGCATACTAGTTTGGCAAAGATGAGCTGAAACTTGAGACACGCTACAACATTTTTTCGAGTGGCATATTGCCTGAGTTGTTGAATACTTATATCGATGTATTAGTCCTTTGATTGCTATTTCGGCTTTCATTTGTAAATATGCTGTATTCACCGCGAAGAAACCGAACGTGCTCTGCCGTATTGCCGGCAGTTGTGCTCTTGGCGATGCTTATGCTTTCGCAATCATGCTCCGAACCTCAGCCCGCGCAGCCCGCGGTATCGGAGTTCGACACGACAGGTGTTTCTACTTCAGGGGCCATCTTACTTCAAGGCAAACTGGTGGTCATTCCTCCTCCGGCTCTTCTCTCGCACGTCATTGCCAGGGAGTCCATTCCGTTTGAATCCCGCGGTGTGACCGATGCCGGCAAACCGGAACAGTGGACAGGCGAAATGAAAAAAGCACTTAACCTGGGGGTGTTGGGTGCCGACCTCTCTTACC
Organism: Chryseobacterium gleum; assembly: GCA_943330925.2. Lineage (GTDB taxonomy): Bacteria > Bacteroidota > Bacteroidia > Flavobacteriales_D > Sanyastnellaceae > JAIBBG01. Next base: position 951 of record CALQJP020000320.1, on the reverse strand, counting down.
TCATCAATCACAAGCAAAGCGCAACCATACCGCAATACTTGGCCTCCATTCGCAGACTCACTGCCGACCTCGACATCTCGCGCGATGTCGATTCAGAACTCCTCAACCAAATTGAAGCGGGGCTCGACAACCCATCGAGCATACTCGGCCTTAACAGTGTCTTTTTCCGAAACTTGGAATCGTACCTGAAAAGCAACAACCGGCACGACATCAGTACCTGCATTTTATTGGGTGGCTGGTCCGAAGCAATGCACCAGCTGGCAAGCCCCGGCGACAGCATTGCCGGGCAACCTCTCGACCGCCTGCTGGCCGAACAAACCTTCTCTGCCGACGGCGTGCGTGCGCTGGCAGAGTCTATTCAAGACGACTCCTTCACTGCGGTCAAGGAAGCCATCATTGAACTTTGTGATGCCCTTGAAACGCTCGAAAAGACTTACCTATTCAATGAACCTGTGCACGACCGTCGACAAGGCATCACCTACCTGCGCAGCAAAACAGAGATTACGTTCTCCGATGATGAACTACTTGAGCTTCACGAGCTTATTCGCGAAACCCGTAATCTCATTGTAACGCCATGAAAAAGTACGCACTGTTGCTGATGCTTTTGATGGGCTATGCCATCGGTCGTTCTCAGTGCGAGCAATCCATGCTGGCCGCCGATAAAGCACTGGGAGAAAATTTCATAGCACACCCACAGTATGTTCAAGGCATGCTCACCAACGCCGACTCACTTCAGTTCGAGAGTATCTGGCTGGCCAACAACACCTACAGAATAGCCACTTCAGCAACTGATAAACAAAGGGTTGCCATATCCCTCTTCGATCAAAACAACAACCCCATTTTCAATAGCTCAGAATTTAACTACCCGGCAGACTGGGATTTTTTTGTCGAACAAAGCATGAAAATCCGATGCGTAGTTCGCCCCATCGTTGCAACGAACGAAACCATTTG
>CALQJP020000319.1 GCA_943330925.2 Chryseobacterium gleum | reverse complement strand
TTTCACGATGGCACCTACCACAGGCTTGCCGGTTTCTTCATCCGTAATAGTGATGTTGGTATTGGTACACATTTTTTCGAAGAAGAAGAGGTCGTCGTTAATACCCTGTCCGCTGCGGTTACTGCTGAAGTAGCCTGTTTTGCTCGTTGCATTGTAGGTGAAGCCAAAGTCATCGTTGGATGAATTGATATCGCCACCTAGATTTTCTGCACGTGACCATGCGTTAGCGCTCCATTCGCTTGTATAGATGTCCAAGCCGCCGAGCCCGGGCCATCCATTCGATGAGAAATAGAGAACATTTTCGGCTGTGATGAATGGAAATACCTCATCGCCTACCGTGTTCACACGGTTCCCTGCATTGGTTGGTGTTGCCCATGCTGAGCCGTCCCAACCGCTTTTCCAGATGTCTATTCCACCTTGGCCACCGGGCATGTCTGATGCGAAGTATAGTGTCTTACCGTCGGCAGATAGGCTAGGGTGCATGCAGGAGTATTGCGTGCTGTTGAAAGGCATTGCCACTTCAATTCCCCATCCTTCGTTTCCTTTGGCAGAAGAGTACATTTGAAGACGCACCACGCCTTGATCATCTTTGGCTATTTTTCCCTCTGTCGTGCTGCTTCGAGTGATGATTAAAAGACTGCCCTCTGCGTTGAACGCAAGTGGTCCGCTGTGATATTCATTGTGAGCATACGTTTCAAATGCAGTGGCATCAGAAAACGATGCGCCTGTGCCCTTCGCGAAATAGGGAGCGTAAAAGGGACGATCTGTGCTGCTATTGTTCAGTTTTTTCATGCCCAATGCACCGCGATCGCTGATGAAGACAATGCCATCTGCAAAGGATACTGCGCAAATGTCTGAGGCCATGCCGTTCTGATTGATTGGCTTAACAGTGTACGAGTTTTTTTTCTGGAGGTATTCATCGAGGTTTCGTGTGCAGCCTTCCAGCATTTCCGCCCGTGGGTCACCGATATTGCTTTTTCCAAAAGATGTAATCTCTTTTTTGGCTTCGGCATATCGCTGGTTTTGCAACAACATCAGAATGTAGAAGTAATGATCGTTTGCAGTTACGCTATTCGATGCCATCACTTTTGCATAAGCTCGCTCTGCATTCCGGGAATCGCCAATCCTTCTGTAACTATCAGCCATCTTAGACCAAGCCGCAAAATTCGAAGTGTCTTTCTTCAAACCTTGCTCATAGTATTTAGCTGCCTGAGAATAGGCCATTCTGCTATACGCTTTTTCACCCTGTGCAATCTGTGCGATTGAAGAAAAAGTGATGAAGATTCCGAAGAGGAGAAGAAGAAAAAAGTTTCTGGTTTTCATGTGTTCGGAGATTAGAAGTAACGGGGTGAAATCATTTTGTCCTTGGTGAAGTTGAGATCGTACCCGATCATAACTTCATGTGAACCTGTGTTGTAGTCCTGGAGCATCGAGAGTGTGTAGTCGTAGCTGTAACCAATACGCAATTGCTTATTGATAAACGCTCCGAGCATTACGTTCACTGCGTCGCCTGTTCGGTATCCGATTCCGGTCCAAATGAAATCGTTGAACAACACGTTTGCATTAAGATCCAACTGAGCAGGAGCTCCTTTCACGACTTTAAGCATTGCATTTGGACGAACTTTGATCATGTTGTTCACGCTAATTACTCCACCTCCTGTGAGGTAATAGTGGAAGTAATCTACGTTGAATGAATTCTGCACTTCGGTGCTTCCGGTTGCAACGTCGATACGATTGTAAATCATGCGAGGAATCGATAGACCCCCATACCACTTGGCCGTGCTGTAAAACATACCAAATCCGAGATTGGGTGCAGTGCGTTTACCACTACTCATCATGAATTGTTGGTCGTTCTGCAAGTTGAGCTGGCTAAGGTTTTCACTCAGACTTACAAGTCCTAGTTGAAGGCCAAATGATAGTGTTGCATTCTTGAGTCCAAGGCGATAGGCTCCGTTGGCGCTTACCGAAGTACGCTGAGAAACGCCGATTTTCTCATTGACGAAGTTGATGCCTGCTCCAATTTTTCCGCCCATGATAGGGGAGTGCACGCTACCGGTGAGTGTGGTTGGCGCACCATCGAGCCCTACCCATTGCTGGCGGTAGAGCATAGTGCCCGACAGGCACTCTCGAGAACCCGCATAGCCCGGATTAATAATGGCTTCATTGAACATGTATTGAGTGAAGTTCGGATCAAACTGTGCGTTGCTCACGAAACATGCTACCATGCTCAACATGAGCAAAAGGCTTTTGGGGAAGTTCAAGATTGTTTTCATTGTCCTTTCTGTTTTATACATGTTTACTGATTGTTCGAGTATTTTATTACGATAAAGCCGGAGAGTTGCTCAGGTGCTTTGGCAGGATTGACTGTGGAAGCTCCTGTTTCAAGCGCATAGAAATAGGTGCCTTCCGGAACTTTTGTGCTTCCCATGGCTCCGTCTTCGTCTGCGTTACCATTCCAACCGGCTTCGTTGGTGTAACCTGTTTTCTCATACACTACGTTACCCCAGCGGTTGAATATGGTGATTTTGTTTTGAGGATACGCTTCGATGTTCTCAATCTGAAGTGTCTCGTTTACATTGTCACCATTCGGAGAGAAACCGGCGGCTACTGTAACGGTGTCGCCATCAACGTCTACGATGATGATTGTTACTGTAGCACTGTAGCAGTTGCCGAGGTCATCGCACGCTTCGTACGTAAACTCGTCGAATCCGTCATTCTCTGCATTCGGCACGTAAGTGAACGTTCCATCTGTATTGAATGTGAGTGTTCCGTCGCTAACCGAAGAGGTAACGATGAACGTAAATCCATCCAGATTCACATCGTTTTCACTGACATTGCCGTTGAGTGTATCGTTCTCAAACACCGTGTATTGATCGTTCTCCGCTGATTGCAGTGGGTCGTCAACAGGAAGAACAGTGATGGTTACAACCACCGTTGAGCAGTTGCCGTTGTCATCGCAGGCGGTGTATTCGAACGTATCGGTACCGAAGAAGTCCGGGTCAGGAGTATATGTGAAGGTTCCATCTTCATTCAGAATTACTACACCGTTCGTGGTTTCAATAGTGCCAGCGGGTGAGTAAGTCAATACATCTCCATCGGCATCGAAATCGTTGGTGCTTACATCGCCGTTAAGAAGGTCGTCTTCATTCATGGTGAAGCTATCTG
>CALQJP020000318.1 GCA_943330925.2 Chryseobacterium gleum | reverse complement strand
GATCGTCACAGCAGCATGCAATGCACCGACAAACGTTCGCACAGCATTTTCGATGGCGACTATATCCTCGCGGTATTTGGCGATCGCTATGCAACTTCGCAATACGAAGGCTATGTGCCAACCGCACCGATGGACATTTATCACATCATCGGTGCAGGTGGCGTAATTGGTATTGTGCATACCAAAAATGCCGCGTGGGATGATTATGAACCCACGACCGTAAAACTCATTGGCTATTGCTGCGAAGAAAATGGTGAGGTCATCAATACGCTCTTCAGAAACCACCAACGCAGCACATTCACCGGTAAAATCCCGGGTGATGCCAAGGTGATTCTTTCCATTGGCTCAACCATGGACAGCGGCAAAACCACAACTGCTGCGCATATAGCGCGCGGATTGAAAACGACCGGAAAACAAGTTGTGTTTATCAAACTAACAGGTACCGTCTACACTAAAGACATCGACTACGTTGCAGACTGCGGAGCAGATGTGGCGATGGACTTCAGCAATCTCGGTTTTCCTTCAACCTTCTTGATAGACAAACCAACCATTCTCGATATCTACCAAACGTTGCTCGACGAATTGGGTAAGACCAATCCTGCTTACATCGTTATGGAAATAGCAGATGGTCTTTTCCAGCGCGAAACCGCCTTTCTGCTGGAAGATAAATCGTTCATGAAAACGATACACAATGTGGTGTTCTCATGCGGTGATAGCCTCAGTGTGATGGCCGGTCTTCAAGTGCTCAATGAATGGAATATACAGCCTTGTATGGTAAGTGGCAGATTCACCATGAGCCCATTGCTTATCACAGAAGTGCAAGAACGTATGAATGTGCCCGTACACACCATCGACAAGATAATGACAGGCGAATTAAATGCTATCTTCGAGCAGAAAATTCAGCCAGCAGTTGCATGAAGCTAACTCGAGAGAAAATGATACGACAGTTTGTTTCCAATAACAAACGTGTCGTTTCACTTTCCTTGGTTTCTTCCTTTATAAGCTCATTGAGCAGTGTATTGCTTCCCTTGAGCATTGGCATTTATTACCAGGTTGCCTTTCAGGATCAATCGGGGAAGAGCCAACTACTTCAGCGAATAGGCCTCGATATAACAAGCGTACACGACTTCTTCTTCTTCTTTGGTAGCCTTACCATCATCAAGGGTTTAATGACCTGGAGCGAGAACTATGGAATGCGTGTCATTGAAGAACGATTCACGCACGACATCCGCAGACTGCTGTTTCATGCCCAACTCAATCACAAGTTCAGCGCCTTCCAGTCGCGCCCGACAGGAAAATACATACTCCGATACAGCAGTGATATGTTGGGTATACAGTATTATTTGTCAAAAGGAATCATCAAATCCATCTCCGATTTCGCGTTTCTCATTGTAGCCTTCGCATTGCTCATTCAGATCAACAAGACCTTATCTATAGCGCTCATTGTAATCTTTTTGGCTGGAGCAATCATCATGCTTCTACTCTCCAAGCTGCAGGAGAAACCCAATGAAAACAGACGCAGCGCCCGCAGTTCACTCATTGGCTTCATTGAACAACGGCTGCATGCATTTGCTACCATCAAGGCATTCAATCGGGCGCATCCGGAGGAAGTGAAATTCGATAAACGAAACGACAAATTTTATGAAAGCGCCATTCAATATCACTTCATCGGCGCAATCAATAAAAGCCTGCCGCAAATTATTTTCTTTGCCGCCATTGGCATACTGCTTTATCTCGGCTTGCCCGGCAGCTCAAACCCGGCGCCAACCGACGGGTCGCTTCTCATATTCATTTTGATGTTGCTGTATCTGCAAAGCGTTTACAAGCGCCTGCTGCGAGTGCCATCCATCATCAACGCCGGATCCACCGCATTTACAAATCTGCTGTCACTGCTGAACCTTGAGCACGAGAATATGCATTCGCAGATTCAATCCAACAAGCTCAAGGAAGACATCGCAATTCGCTTTGAAGATGTGCACTTCCGTTTTGATGACAATCAGCCTCTGGTAGAAAGTTTATCGTTCGAATTCAAAAAGGGCATGCTGCACAGAGTTGAAGGACCATCGGGTGGAGGAAAATCAACGATCTTCAAATTAATAATGAAGCTGTATGCACCTACAAAGGGTGTTATCCGGTTGGGAACCCATTCACTCAGCGACATTGGCGCTCACGATCTGAGAAAATTAATCAGCGGAGTAAGCGACGAATTTCCGCTTTTGGGAAATTCCATCTTCGAGGCCATTTCATATAGTCGGAAGGAAGCAAAAAAAGAAGACGCTGCTGAATTAGTTGTGCGTCTCGGGCTTTGTTCAGCTGAGCACCGTGACGCATACCTGGATCGCAAAATAAAAACGTACGGCAGCGACCTGTCATCGGGTGAGCGCCGCATGCTACAATTTGCAAGAGCGGTGCTAACCAGAAAACCTATTCTTTTGCTCGACGAACCATTTCTGGGTCTCAATGACGCAAACCAATCGGTTCTTTGCGCTGAAATAAATAAAATGAAATCAACGCATCTCATTATCCTCATCGCCAATAACCTTCCGGATCATCTAACCATCGATCAAACGCTTACACTATGAAATACATCCTTACGTTCATTGCAATCGCAATCGTTGTCGTTTCGTGCAAAAAAGAGCCCGGTGTTGGCGGCGATGCCGAAATAAAAGGTCAAGTATGGGCCTATGCGTTGAATGGCTCAGCCACCGACACCATTGCAGAATACCCGGCAGAAGACACCTACGTATACATCGTTTACGGCGAAAACACCGGCTTTGACAAACGTGTAAAAACGGACTACAATGGTGAGTTTCGTTTCTCATTTCTCTATCCCGGCGATTACACACTATACGTTTACGGCTTCGATCCTGCAGCTATTGATGCACAGAGCCCAATCATCAGAAAGGTTACCATAGAAGAACGAAAAGAAGAAATCGAAATCGAACGATTTGAAATTCTTACTCAGCCATGAAACGTGCACTCATTTTTTCCTTCATTTTCGTCGCGCCCTTATTGGCAATAAGTCAGGACGCGAAGCAAATACAGTCGAGGGGCATACGCGTTGTTTGCACCAAAACCGAGCAATTGCAGAAAGGCCAGCGCGAATTATCGATCGAGGTAACCCGCTATGACAAAAAAGGCCGCGAGACATCCATAGAGTATTTCAATGCAGACAGCATTTGTGTGCGTACAGAACAATTCACTT
>CALQJP020000317.1 GCA_943330925.2 Chryseobacterium gleum | reverse complement strand
CTTGCCCGAAAACTGGTTTTCTCGAAAGTCAAGGCAGCATTGGGTTTGACAGAAATCAGAGGTGTTGCCTCCGGCAGTGCAGCATTGCAAATGCGACTTGCGAAGTTTTTCAATGGCGCAGGAATTCCGGTTTTGGAAGGCTATGGCCTTACGGAAACGTCGCCGGTAATCTCGGTGAACACATTGCGTAAGCCCTCCATGTTGCGGCCTGGCTCTGTAGGTAAAGTGATTGCCGATGTCGAAGTGAAAATTGCAGCGGATGGTGAGATTTTATGCAAAGGCCCTAACGTGATGATGGGCTATTACCGCGAGCCGGAGAAGACCGCAGAAGTATTGAAAGATGGCTGGTTTGCAACGGGCGATATCGGGGAGATAACAGACGGATTCTTGCGAATTACCGATCGCAAGAAGGAACTCTTCAAAACCTCGGGAGGTAAATATGTTGCGCCGCAGGTGTTGGAAAACGCCATGAAGGAGAGTATTTACATTGAACAAATCATCGTTGTGGGTGACGGGCAAAAGTTTCCGGCTGCCCTCATCGTGCCCGAGTATGGTGCACTGAAGGAGTGGGCCGTTCGGGCGGGAGTCGCCGTTGATCAGGAATTGAATTGGCTGAAGGATGTGCGCGTTATAAAAATGGTGGAGGAAGAAATTAATCGCATCAATGCGCGATTTGGTAATTGGGAGCAAGTAAAGGCGTTCCGTTTATTGCCTCGCGCATTCACTATCGATGCTGCTGAAATTACTCCTACCCTTAAGCTCAAGCGCAAACAGATAAGCGCAAACTGGAAGGCGGAAATCGATTCAATCTACAATTAGCGACTTGCAGTATGATTGATACAATCAAACAACTGGATGAAGAGTTGTTTTTGCTTCTCAATAGCGCACATTGTGCTCTGTGCGATACGTTCATGTGGTATGTAAGTAAGATGTGGTTGTGGACCCCGGTGTATGTATGGATGGTCTATATGCTGTTTTCCAGAAAATCAAAACTCAACGCCGTTATTGCATTGCTGTGCATCGCCGGCCTGCTTTTTCTGACTGATTTCGTAGCCGTAAAAACGGTAAAGGAAACCGTCATGCGATTGCGTCCTACACACAATCCCCGTTTCCAGGGATTGGTGCACATGGTGCAAGATGAACTAGGTAATTTTTACAAGGGGGGGCGCTATGGATTCTTTTCCAACCATGCCAGCAATTTTGCCGGGGTCTCTGTTTTTTTTGTTTTACTCATGAAGCCGTTGAGCAAGTGGGTATATGCCGCTATCGCCTCGTGGGTTGTACTCATTGGATACAGCCGAATCTATCTTGGGGTGCATTATCCGCTCGATGTTTTGGTTGGTTTTGCTTACGGTGGCATCGCCGGCTTGTTTATGTTTTGGGTGTATGGCAGGTTTGAAAAAAGGGAGACTGCCCTATGAAATGGCTCATGGTATTTATCGGAGGTGGGTTGGGATCGCTTGCACGTTTTGCACTTGGATCGATGATGGCGCCACTTAACGGATTGTTTCCGTGGGCTACGCTTGCAGCGAATGCGGTTGCAGCAGGCCTTATCGGCTGGCTTTTCGCCACGGGTGTAAAGTCAGAGAATGAATTGCTGTGGCAGCTTGCGGCTATCGGTTTTTGCGGCGGACTAAGTACTTTTTCCACATTCAGTCTGGAAACTGTGCAGCTCATGAAAGCAGGCCATACCATGCTCGCGTGGACGTATGTAGTGGTGAGTGTCTTATTGAGTTTGTTGTTGTTTTATTTCATTGCGCAATGGTATCAACGCATATGAGTGCGTAACTGATTCAACAAAGTTTGGACTTGTTGATTTGGCTTGGCTCGGCCCTATTAATTTAGGCCCTATGAAATCGATGTGTTATTTACTGGTTGCTGCTCTGGCAGTGTTGTTCATGATTTCCTGTCGGCCTGCCGAAACATTTGCTCAGTCGAATGCAGGAAACATGGGGCAATCCCCCCGATTAATTGTCGGAATTACCGTAGACCAGATGCGCTATGATTATTTGCTGCGCTATTGGAACGACTTCGGTAAGAGCGGCTTCCGCCGGCTCGTCGACGAAGGCTTTGTTTGCCACAACCTCCACTACAACTACATGCCGACCTATACAGGGCCGGGTCATGCATCGATCTTCACCGGAACTACTCCGGCTTATCATGGCATCATCCAAAATGACTGGTATGATCGCGCAAGCAATGCAATGATTTATTGCTCATCCGATACATCTGCACTGGGCGTGGGCACCTCATCCAAGTCGGGACAGATGTCGCCGCATTACTTGACAGCTTCGACGCTGGGAGATATGATTCGCAGCCAAACCAACGGCAGAGGAAAGGTAATCGGTATAGCCATGAAAGACCGCGGAGCCATTTTGCCTGCCGGTCGCACTGCCGATGCTGCCTATTGGTTTGTGGGCGCAGAGGAAGGTGTGTGGGCTACCAGCAATTGGTATATGAACGCATTGCCTGCATGGGTTACCGAATTTAATAAGCAAAAAAAGGCAGATGCGTATTTGGCGCAAACCTGGAATTTGCTGCGCGATGCTTCGGTTTACGATGAGAGTGCAGCAGATAATAATGCACATGAAACACCTTTCAAAGGCACAACGAAACCAACCTTCCCCTACGATTTGCCGGCTCTCAAGGCTGCCAATGGTAATTATGAATTGCTGAAGGCAACTCCTTTTGGAAATAGTCTTACAGTTGATTTCGCGCGTGAAGTGATTCAACAAGAACAATTGGGCTCCGATGCATTTACCGATATGCTGTGCATGAGCTTTTCATCAACCGATTACATCGGACATCAGTTTGGCATTCATGCCATGGAGACGCAAGATTGTTATTTACGCTTGGATGAAGAGCTGAGCGTGTTTTTGCGCTACCTCGATGAAAAAGTAGGTAAAGGCAATTACACGGTCTTTCTATCAGCTGATCATGGCGGCGCACCTACACCCAGCTACACCGCAAAACGAAAGGCCATTGGCGGCTATTGGAAGAGCGATAAACTTGAACTGTTTCTGGAAGACACGCTGGCAAAGCGCTATGGTGAGGGTGACTGGGTGTTGAATGAGAGCAACCAAAATGTTTTTTTGAACCACCGACTTATTCAATCGAAGAGATTAAGCGCGAAAGAAATGCAATACGAGGTGGCTCAATTGTGTCTCACGTTTCCTGAGATCATGAATGCGTATACAGCTTCCGATTT
>CALQJP020000316.1 GCA_943330925.2 Chryseobacterium gleum | reverse complement strand
CATTGTAGCCATGCAGCACTGCGACAAGGCCGGTAATTCGAAATTGCTGCCGCATTGTACGTTGCCGCTTACAGGTGTGGGATGTGTGAAAATGGTAGTGAGCGATTTGGGCGTGTTCGACATTCACGATGGAGCATTTCACCTCGTAGAACTAGCCCCCGATGTAACGCTCGATGAAGTGCGTGCGAAGACCGCAGGGAAGTTGATCATTCACTAGTGATTTGAATTAACCGCAAAGTCGCAAAGAAAGTTCGAGAGAATTTTCTGCGTCCCTGAGGTTAAAAAATATATCCTTTCTATGTAATCTAGCCCAGCATGAAGCAGCTTCTCTCCTTCCTTGTGTTCATTTTCCTCCTCAGTTCATGTTCGATTGAGCGCAGGCATTATTTGCCGGGATTCCATGTGGAATGGCAAGTGGCGAGTGGCGAATGTCGAGTGGCGAGTGACAAGGGACTAGTGACAAGTGAGTCGCACGACGCTGCTTATGTATCTGAGGTTAAACTCTCTTCGGAGGTAGTTGATGATTTGGTTGTTGCCAATTCGAATGAATCGAATTTTCCTTCGACCACTTACGCGAGTGCGAAGGAAACGCTAAGCAATGCTATGGTTGCCCGCAGACCAATTAGCCAGTCGCCACTCGCCACTGGTCACTCGCCACTAGTCACTCGCCATTCGCCACTCGCCACTGGTCACTCGCCACTTCCCCTTGACACCCTCAAAAAACCCTTCAAGCCCCAACAGCAATACCGCGAAGTTGATCCCGTGGGCAAGGCCTCTGTAATCGTTGTTTTAGCAGGTGTAGTTTTACAAAAGATTGTCGGTATGCTGACTTGGTTTGAGGTAGTCATGCCATGGATGTTTGGTCCTGGCATTTTTATTCCTGCATTGATTGTCGCTTTGATTGGTGTTGGCCTTTCTGCTTACAGTGCCTATCGAGCACGCAAGTATCCCGAGAAGTACAAGAAGAATGAATGGGGCAAAGCCTCGCTGGCTATACTCGGATGGCAAATTTTAATGACGGTGTTGTTTGCGTGGCTGCTGGTGTGAGTACTGGGGACTGGGTACTGAGGACTGGGTACTGAGGACTGGGTACTGAGGACTGGGTACTGAGGACTGGGTACTGGAGACGCTTAGGGCAGTTATCTTGTTGAATGGCGTGATTGCCAATTAGAAGTTCTTTATTGGGGAATACCAGTCAGTAGTAAAAGTCAGTGCCGCAACTATCTCTAGTCCCCAGTCCCCAGTCCCCAGTCCTCAGTCCCTAGTCTCCACTTCCACGCTCACGCTCTCCACCTGCCCGCCCATCGGCGCGTTCACTTTCGTGATGCGCACCCACACACTGTCGACCATGGGCAACGCTCCTTTAAGCGCGTCTTTGATGCGGTGCGCAACGGTTTCGATGAGCTTGGCGCGGATGGCCATTTCGCGATAAACAATCTCACGCACGAGCACATAGTCTGCGGTTTGTGAGAGGTCGTCGCCGGCGGCGGCTGCGCTGAAGTCGAGTTCCAGCGCGACGTCCACAACGTAATCTCCGCCGATGATAGCCTCTTCCTCCCAGCAGCCGTGGTAGGCGTGCATCCGCATGTTGTTGATGGTAATGCGCGACATCTTATTTATTGGCTTTTGCCCAGGAGTCTTTCAACGTCACGGTGCGGTTGAAGATGAGATTGTCAGGCGTTGAAGCCAAATCAGGGGTGAAATATCCCAAGCGAATGAACTGGTATTTATCTCCCAACTGCGCGTGGCGCAAATCGTTTTCGGCCATCGCGTTGGTCACTACATGCAAGCTGTTCTCGTTGATGTAGCTCTTGAAGTCGCCTTCTTCGGCCGACGGATTTTCAACCTTGAACAAGCGATCGTACAAATTCACTTGCACAGGAACCGCATGCGATGCGCTTACAAAGTGCATGGTGCCTTTCACGTTGACACCGCTGGTGTCGCTTCCGCTGCGGCTTTCCGGAATGTAGGTACAATGAATTTCGGAGATGTTGCCTTGCGCGTCTTTCGAAAACGACTCGCACTTCACGATGTAGGCGTGCTTCAAGCGCACCATCAAGCCTGGGCCTAGGCGGAAGAATTTCTTCGGTGGCTCTTCCATGAAGTCATCGCGTTCAATCCACAGTTCGCGACTGAATGGAATGTCGCGCGATCCGCCACCGCCTTCCACTTCCGGATTGTTTTCGCCGTGGAGCATCTCCACTTTGCCTTCTTCGTAGTTGTCGATGATGAGCTTCACGGGATCGAGCACCAACATGCGGCGCGTTGCGCTTTTGTTCAAGTCTTCGCGGATGCAGAATTCAAGCAGTCCCATGTCGATGACGTTCTCTCTGCGCGCAATTCCAACAAGGTCGCAGAAGTGACGAATGCTCTCGGGCGTGTAACCGCGTCGACGCAAGCCACTCACGGTGGGCATGCGCGGATCGTCCCATCCGTTCACGTGTTTCTCGTTCACGAGCTGCAGCAACTTGCGCTTGCTCATCACGGTGTAGTTGAGGTTGCGACGCGCAAACTCATATTGTTGGCTCGGAAAAATGCCGAGCTTCTCGATAAACCAGTTGTAGAGTGGCTTGTGCACTTCGAATTCGAGCGTGCAGATTGAGTGTGTGATTTCTTCAATCGAATCGCTCTGTCCGTGCGCGAAGTCGTACATCGGATAGATGCACCACTTGTCGCCCGTGCGGTGGTGATGCGCAAACTTGATGCGGTACATCAGTGGATCGCGTAAGTGCATGTTGGGCGACGACATGTCAATCTTCGCACGCAATGTTTTTTCACCTTCCTTGAATTCTCCCGCGCGCATGCGACGGAACAAGTCGAGATTTTCTTCCACGCTGCGATCGCGGAAAGGCGAGTGCTTGCCTGGTTCGGTAGGCGTTCCTTTCATCGATGCAATTTCTTCTGCGGAGCTATCGTCAACATACGCCAATCCGTCCTGAATGAGCTTCTCGGCAAATGCATAGAGCGTGTCGAAATAATCGCTTGCATAAAATTCATTGGCCCATTCAAAGCCCAACCATTTGATGTCGTTGCGAATGCTATCGACATACTCGGTGTCTTCCGTAACAGGATTGGTGTCATCGAAACGCAAGTTGGTTTTTCCGCCAAACTGTTTTGCCAAACCGAAGTTGAGGCAAATCGACGTGGCGTGTCCGATGTGCAAGTAACCGTTAGGCTCCGGCGGGAAGCGCGTGAGAACGCGGCCACCGTG
>CALQJP020000315.1 GCA_943330925.2 Chryseobacterium gleum | reverse complement strand
GTGCTGTCGGCTGTGTGTTACCTTCTCTCCTCTTATTGTTTCCAGTCGCGCTATGTCCTTCATGAGCCAGCGCACATCGCGATGACTTTCATAACCGGGGTGTATACCCACCGTGGCCCCACCGTCGCGCATGTCTTCAATACGCTCCCGCAATTGTGGATTGCGATAATCCAAGTTGATATCGTGTCTGGAAGGGTCGGCAAGTAGAAAGAAACAACGCATCTCGATGTGTTGCGACAAGCAAGTATCGAGAATGTACTCATAGGTATCAAACGGATCTTGATCGTCGGCCAGCACGCATTTCATTCGCCTTGCGGCGCGAGCAGGGTTCAAGCGCAACAGATCGAGCAGAAATCCGCCCATTGTGCGGCGCACTCCCTTGTAGCGAAAAGCAAATGCGCTGTCGACGTCAATAGTGGCCACCGTTCGAAAAGATGGCACTTGAGGTTGGAAGCCGGGGTACAACCGATGTATCTCGTCGAGCACTTCTTTGCGCCAAAGGTCGGCCCATGGGCGCTTCACGAGTGCAGCACCTCCCCAGGCATTGTGTCCTGAATAGCGGCGATGCACATCGAAAGAAGTCGCGGTATATTCTTCATAGCGCGAGAGCAGAAAGAAACACGCTGCAAACGGATCGAACCGACCACTTCCATCGAAGTCGGGATATGCCATAGTATTCCTATAACAAACCGGGGGTTGCATTGAAATCAGCGTGTTGTTCCAAAGCAAATCAACGTTCGGAAAAACCGGCACCTCAGCAACAGGGCATGGCTCGTTACTATACCAAATGCGCATCCCGGCAGTGCTTGCAAACAACGTTGCATCTGAAGTTACACGCAATGCCTCACCGGCAAACGAGAACATCCAGCGCAGGGTGTAATCGAGTCGTGGGTGAAGAATTGGGGTGTATACGAGCACTGCTTACAAGTATTGAATGATAGAATTACAAATTTGCTCCGCTGCACGACCATCGCCGTAGAGTTGAGGCCAGCTTTCAAACGAGCGCTGCATGAGTGTATGTGCAGCATCGAGAATGCGTTTGCAATCGGCATCTGCTACAATGGCATGGCCACCATGGGTGAGCTCCACCCATTCGGTTTGCGGCCGTAATATCACGCAAGGTCGCTGCACGAAGTATGCTTCCTTTTGAAGTCCACCGCTGTCGGTAAATACCAGTCGTGAAGCGGCCAGTAAAGCAATCATCTGCACATAGCTGGCCGGAGGCACCAAACGCAATCCTGCCGTTGTCAGCTCATCCTGCTGTGCAGGGCTTAAAAACTTCAGCAAACGCGGGTGTGTGGGCAACACAACGGGCATGGCGTGCTCTGCCGACCACTGCTTCAGTGCATCGAGGATGCCGTTGAGCCTTTCCGGAAAATCAGTATTGTTATCGCGGTGAATGGTAGCAACGGCATAGTTGTGCTTCTGAAGGCCCAATGCCTGCAGGTATGCATTGCCTTCCGGTTTATTGGAAAAGTGAATCGCGTTGTCGTACATCACATCTCCGCTGCGCACCACCAGCGGCTTATCGATAGTGGGTGCGTGATTCTCTTCCGTGCTGAAACCCTCGCGCTGCAGATTATCGAGGGCCGTTTGCGTAGGAGCAAACAACAAGGTAGAAACGTGGTCGGTCGCAATGCGGTTAATCTCTTCGGGCATTTGCTTGTTGAACGAACGGAGGCCCGCCTCCACATGTACTACCGGAATAAACATCTTGGAAGCCACCAGAGCCGCTGCCAGCGTGGTGTTGGTGTCGCCATACACCAGCACAGCCGCAGGTTTTTCCTCCAAAAACACACGCTCCAGGCCCTCCATGATACGGGCAGTTTGAACCGCGTGAGAACCAGAGCCCACTGCCAGGTTGTGAGCAGGAGCAGGTATACCCATTTCATCGAAAAAGACGTGCGACATGCCCTCGTCGTAGTGCTGACCGGAATGCACCAGCACCTCCTGCAGCTTCCCATCACCGAGTTTTTTTACCGCTCGTGAGAAGGCAGCCGCTTTGATAATCTGCGGTCGGGCACCTACAATCGTTATAATCTTCTTCATTCCTTCAATTCATTTTCATCACAGAAACTGTAATACCCACTGTCGGTCACCACCAAGTGATCAATCACCGGGCACTCCAGCATTCTTCCGCAATACACCAGCCGTTTGGTGAGCTGCCGATCTTCATTGCTCGGATCACGATTGCCGCTGGGGTGATTGTGGGCCACAATAATACTCGCTGCATTATTCTCTAGCGCAATTCGGAACACCTTTTTTGGGTCGGCAATGGTGGCGCTCAGTCCGCCCTCGCCCACCTTGTCGACCGAGAGCACGCGGTTGGCCTTGCTCAGCGTTATGACCCAGAACTCTTCATGCGGCAGGTTCCACATGTATTCGAGCATGCGTTCATAGGCATCGCGGGAGTGCCGAATGGAAGCCGATTGTTTGCTAACGGATGCCATTTTGCGTTTGGCCAGTTCAAGGGCAGCGACCACGACCACTGCCTTGGCGGGGCCCATCCCCTTAAACTGTGTAAGCTCCTTGCACTTCATAGCCCCGAGCGCTTGCAAATCGTGCTTTACACCTTGCAATATGCGCCTGGCCATGTCGAGCGCGCTTTCTTCACGCGTACCTGAGCCTATGAGCAGCGCCAGCAATTCAGCGTCGCTCAAAGCATGTGTTCCTTTTAGCAGCAGTTTTTCGCGTGGGCGCTCATCGGGCGACCACGCCTTGATAGAGAGTGTCTTTTCCATGGCCGCAAAAGAAAAAAGGCCCTCCGAATGGAGAGCCTTTCCTTATTCCTCTAGGGAATATCGTATTATTTCAGTTTGTTCACAAACACCTGAGCCTTACCCTTGAGGTTGCCCGCTTTGTTTTTGTGAATCACGTTGTTCTTCGCGAGTTTATCGAGCATGCTCACAACCTTGGGAAAAAGATCAGACGCCTCTTTCTTCGAAGTCATAGCACGCAACTTGCGCATAGCATTGCGCATAGTCTTGTGATAATATTTGTTGCGCAGACGCTTAGCGTTGTTGCTACGAATGCGGGTGATAGCTGATTTGTGGTTTGCCATTGTTCTGTAAAATTCGGGCGGCAAATATAGTGTGAACTTGTTTGGATGCAAAAAAAAAGAAGAAAAAGGAAAAATGAGGCCCGGGTGAACCCTGTGATCCGCGAAAGTGTTTCATTATCATATGCAAAAATGAGAATGGAGAATGGAGAATGAAGAACTGTCGCGCAACAGAT
>CALQJP020000314.1 GCA_943330925.2 Chryseobacterium gleum | reverse complement strand
CTGCTAAAAACAGCGCGCATCGCTGAATGGCTGAAAGAAAAACTCACCGGAAAAAAGGCGCTGGTCACGAAAGAGACGGTCAAGAATGCATCGCTTCGTTTCTATTACGACTCATCGAAACTCATGGCGGCGGTTCCGTTCAAACCAACTTCCATTCAAGCTGCCATCGAACAAACGGCATCGTATTTCAAGCAGCAAAAGAAGGCCTGACAGCGCGCATCATTGCATGGCTGCTTCACTCATGGTTTCCAATTTCCTCGCAACCTCTGTTTCAATGCGCAGCATAGCTTCCGAATGATTGGCGTAGTAAGCATTGCTCTCCAGATAAATACTCCGTGTAGTTTGATGTTTCGCGAAGAGCTGCTCGTAGTAAGCGCCTATAGCATACTCCGAAGTGTCGACCCGTTGAAAATCGCCGGCATAGGCGCCTTCCAGCAAACGCACATCGGCGAGTAGCTCAGCAAATTTTTCCTCGGGTATCAATTGGGCAGGTGTAGTTTCCTTCCGTTCATTGGCGCACGATGCGAGGAGAAGACAACCAAGAAGCACAGTGCAAAAAAGAAAAAACCTCGTTCTCATCGATTAAAGGTTAGACGTTTTCCGAGGCTTCCCTCCAGCACATGCCCGTTGTCGTACACCTTGTTGCCGTTCACCCAGGTAGTAAGCACTTTGCTTTGGAAGACCTGTCCTTCAAACGGCGACCAACCGCATTTGTAGAGCAGGTTGTCTTTGGTCACTTGCCACGGCGAATTCAAATCGACCAGCACTACATCAGCAAAATATCCTTCGCGAATGAAGCCTCGCTTGTCGATGGAAAACATATCGGCTACGTTGTGCGACGACTTGCGTACAATTTTCTCGAGTGTAAAAACACCCTGATGATGGAGCTCCAACAACGCCACCAATGCATGCTGCACCAACGGCCCGCCACTGGGCGCTTTCAGATACGATTGCTCCTTCTCTTCGATGGTATGAGGTGCGTGGTCCGTCGCAAGCACGTCGATGCGATCATCGTTTACCGCCGCACGAATGGCATCCCGATCGGCTTGCGTTTTCACCGCCGGATTCCACTTGATGTAGTTGCCCTTCGTTGCGTAATCGTCGTTCGTAAACCACAAGTGATGTGTGCACGCCTCTGCCGTGATTTGCTTTTCCTTGAGAGGAATATCGTTGCGGAATAAGTCCAACTCCTTCGCCGTGCTGATGTGCAGAATGTGCAAACGTGTGCCGTGTCGCTTCGCCATTTCAATAGCCGCAGAAGACGATGCATAACAGGCAGCTTCGTCGCGAATGAGGTGATGCGCCGTCACAGGAACATCGTCGCCGTACTTGGCTTTGTATCGCTCCAGGTTGGCTTTGATCATAGGGTCGACCTCGCAGTGCAATGCAACCAATGTTTTCACCTGCGCAAAAATCATATTGAGGATGCCGCAACTTTCAACGAGCATATCGCCCGTGCTGCTTCCCAAAAATATTTTCACTCCGCACACGGTTTTCGGATCGACCTTCAAGAGTTCATGCAAATTGTCATTCGACGTCCCCATGAAGAAGGAGTAGTTCGCCAGCGACACTTCGGACGCGCGCGTATACTTCTGTTCGAGCAACTCGATCGTTGTTGCCGGCGGCGAAGTGTTGGGCATCTCCATGTAGGATGTGATACCACCTGCTACAGCAGCGCGCGACTCGGTATACAAATCGCCCTTGTGCGTAAGCCCCGGTTCACGAAAATGCACCTGATCATCGATAAGGCCGGGCAACAAGAATTTGCCTGTACCATCAATTACCTCATCAGCGTTTTCATTTAAACTGCCGGCACTTCCAATGTGAGAGATTACGGCTCCATCGATTAACACGTCGCATGTGCGAATGGTATCTTCGTTGACCACCGACACATTGCGAATAAGTGTTGTTTTCATGACTGTTTTTTGTTCTTGCGTGAAACCCTTCTGAAGCGCATTTTCAGCACGCCCAGGACTGCTTCATTGAATATGTTCATACTCATTTTACTGGTACCCAATTCACGATCGATAAACGTGATGGGCACTTCCACTATTCTAAAGCCCAACTGATGGGCGTTGTATTTCATCTCTATTTGAAAGGCGTAACCGATGAACTGAATACTATCCAGGTCGATGGTCTCGAGCACCTTTCTGCGGTAGCACACAAAGCCCGCAGTGCTATCGCGCACGCCCAACCAAAGCACGCTATTCACATAGATGGAAGCGCCGAAGCTCATCGCCAAGCGCTTCATGGGCCAGTTCTGCACGCCGCCACCTTTTACATAGCGTGAACCTACCGACATATCGCCACCCTGCACCGCACATCCGTCATACAAGCGCATGAGGTCTTTCGGGTTGTGTGAGAAGTCGCAGTCCATTTCGAAAATGAACTCATAGCTACGCTCGAGCGCCCATTTGAAACCGGCGATATACGCAGTGCCCAAACCCAGCTTGCCTTTACGCTCGAGGATGTGAAGCTGACCTGCAAACTCTGTCTGTAGTCCCTTCACGATCTGCGCAGTGCCGTCGGGCGAACCGTCGTCCACAATCAACACATGAAACGCCTTCGGCAAGGCGAACACGGTGCGGAGCATGCGCTCCACGTTTTCCTTTTCGTTGTAGGTTGGTATGATGACGAGGCTGTCAGACATATTCCTAATTGTTTTCCTCCGCTATCAAACGCTCCACCAACTCCACCATGTTTTTGCTGCCGATAAACAGCGGCGCACGCTGGTGCAGTGAGCTTGGTTGAATATCCATGATGCGCCCTTTGCCATCGGAGGCCTTGCCACCGGCCTGCTCCACGATGAACGCGAGCGGATTGCTTTCGTATTGCAAGCGCAATTTACCTTCTTGGTTTTTCACCGTACCGGGATACATGTAAATGCCGCCCTTGATGAGGTTGCGGTGAAAGTCTGCTACCAACGAGCCGATGTAACGCGCGCTGTACGGGCGTTGCGTGGGCTTATCCGTTTCCTTACACCATTGCACATAGGCTTGCACACCAGGGCTGCACGAAAGCAAATTGCCTTCGTTGATGCTGTAAATGGTGCCGTCTTCCGGAATGCGCATGTTTTCGTGCGACAAACAAAACTCACCAATGCTTGGCTCGAGGGTGAAGCCGTTTACGCCGTGGCCTGTGGTGTACACGAGCATAGTGCTCGAACCGTAAATCACGTAACCCGCAGCTACCTGGTCGGCGCCCTTTTGCAGAAAGTCATTCACGTTGGCCAAATCGCCTACGCTGCTCTTT
>CALQJP020000313.1 GCA_943330925.2 Chryseobacterium gleum | reverse complement strand
GGGAAGAAACCGGAACGTTGCTGTCCGGTTTCTAAAATCATTTTACTTTATTGAACTATGATGCTTCTTGTCCGTGGCAGGCCTTGAATTTCTTGCCACTTCCACATGGGCATGGATCATTTCTTCCAATGCGAACTTCTGCCTTCACAGGTTCTGCTTTCGGAGCAGGAGCTTGCGGCATTGCTTGCTGAGGTTGATTGTTTGGTTGTTGAGCGACCACAACACGCTGCTGCAAATTCAAACTTTCCGCTTTTTGCGTACTGAGACGAGCAGGCTCGGGTGCCTTGGCAGCAGGTGCCTGTCTTACTTGTTCTTGCTGGCCTTGTGGCAAACGAGCGTGCATGAGGAAGCCAGTCAATTCACCATTCACTTTCGCAATCAAGCTTTTGAATAGGCGATAGCTTTCAAGTTTGTAGATGAGAAGCGGATCTTTTTGCTCATGTGATGCGAATTGAACGTTGCCTCGAAGGTCATCCATATCGCGCAGGTGCTCCTTCCAACTCTGGTCGATCATGGCCAGCGTTATTCCTTTTTCCAAGGCATCTACTATTTCGCTGCAGTTGCTCTGAAACGCTTTTTCAAGGTTAACCGCAACTTGAATTGTTTTGCGTGCATCGCTGAATGGAATAGCGATGTTGGTGAAGCCTTGCGTGTTGTTCTCGTACACGTTTTTAATAACAGGAAACGCTTCGCGCTTAATCTCCTCAACACGGTTTTTATATCGCGTCTCAACAGCCTGATAGGTTTTCTGGGCGATGTCATCCATTTTGCCGGTTGCAAACTCTTCTTGGCTTACAGCGGGCTCTATTCCAAACAAACGAAGAACATCGATTTTATACCCTTCATAGTTTTTGACCGGATGGTTTTGCTCTACGGAGCCGTCTGCCAGGTCGTAGAACATGTTGTCGATGTCGAGTTTGAGACGTTCACCGAACAGAGCGTGCTTTCTGCGTTTGTAGATGACTTCACGCTGAGCGTTCATCACGTCATCGTATTCCAACAAGCGCTTACGAATGCCAAAGTTGTTTTCTTCGACTTTCTTCTGCGCACGTTCGATACTGGAAGTAATCATGCTATGTTGAATCACTTCGCCCTCTTTCAGACCGAGCCTGTCCATCATTTTAGCAATACGATCGCTTCCGAAAAGACGCATCAAATCGTCTTCCAGCGACACATAGAATTGAGATGAACCGGGGTCACCCTGGCGGCCCGCTCGTCCGCGTAACTGACGGTCAACACGACGTGAATCGTGGCGCTCGGTTCCGATGATAGCCAAACCACCTGCGGCTTTTACTTCAGCGGTCAATTTGATGTCGGTACCACGACCTGCCATGTTGGTTGCAATGGTCACAGTGCCCGAGCGGCCCGCCATAGCAACAATGTCTGCTTCTTTCTGGTGAAGTTTTGCGTTCAATACCTGGTGGTCGATGTTGCGCAAGCGAAGCATCTTCGATAGCAATTCGCTTACTTCAACGGTTGTTGTTCCAACCAGTACAGGCCTTCCGGCCGCCTGGAGCTCAGCAATTTCCTCGATTACCGCATTGTATTTTTCGCGCTTGGTCTTGTAGACCTTGTCTTCCATGTCTTTCCTGGAGATGGCTCGGTTGGTAGGAATAACCATCACGTCCAGTTTGTAGATGCTCCAGAGTTCACCTGCTTCGGTCTCGGCAGTACCGGTCATACCGGCCAATTTGTGATACATGCGGAAGTAATTCTGCAGTGTAATCGTTGCATAGGTTTGCGTTGCTGCCTCTACACGCACATTTTCCTTCGCTTCAATGGCTTGGTGCAAACCATCGGAGTAGCGACGGCCCTCCATGATACGTCCTGTTTGCTCGTCAACAATTTTCACTTTATTGTCCATCAGAACGTAGTCAACATCCTTCTCAAACAACGCATATGCTTTCAGCAGTTGGTTGATGGTGTGAATGCGTTCACTCTTTATGCTGTAGTCGCGCATCAACTCATCTTTCGCTTTGAGCTTTTCTTCATCCGATTTTCCACTCGTTTCGATTTCTGCCAGCACGGTACCCAAGTCGGGTAGCGAGAAGAATTGGTCGTCTTCCATGTTGCGCGAAATCAATTGAATTCCCTTTTCGGTAAGTTCAATTTGATTGTGTTTTTCGTCGATGACAAAGAAGAGTTCTGCATCGACTTTATGCATGTCGCGCTGATTGTCTTGCAGGTATTGACCTTCGGTTTTGAGCAATTGAGCTTTGATGCCTTCTTCGCTCAGGAACTTGATGAGCGCCTTGTTTTTGGGCAGCGCTCTGTATGCGCGATAGAGAGCAAGTGACCCTTCCGCTGAATCGTCTTTGGAGGGAGATCCACTTTCCGGGCTGAGTTTCTTTTTTGCAAGCGTAATGAAGTCGTTGGACGCGCCCTTCTGTGCGTTCATCAGCAGCTGCACTTTGGGTTTGAGTGCATCGAATTCCTGATCGTCTCCTTTTGGTGTTGGACCGGAAATAATAAGCGGTGTTCGTGCCTCATCGATGAGAACACTATCTACTTCATCTACGATTGCGAAGTGGTGCTTGCGCTGCACGAGTTGTGCGGCGTCCACCGCCATATTGTCGCGCAGGTAGTCGAAGCCAAATTCATTGTTCGTTCCGAAGGTGATGTTGGCGCGGTAAGCATTTCTGCGGGCCGTGCTGTTGGGTTGGTGTCGGTCGATGCAGTCAACAGATAATCCATGGAATTCATAAAGCGGCCCCATCCATTCGGAGTCACGCTTGGCCAGGTAATCGTTTACGGTTACCACATGCACGCCCCGACCGGCAAGAGCGTTAAGGAAAACAGGTAGCGTAGCAACCAGTGTTTTACCCTCACCTGTAGCCATCTCGGCCACTTTACCTCGGTGCAGTGCAATACCACCAATAAGCTGCACGTCGTAGTGCACCATATCCCAGGTGGTGCGGTTACCGGCAGCAATCCAGTTGTTTTTCCAAATTGCAGATTCGCCTTCGATGGTGACGTAATCTTTCGAAGCAATCGTTGCCAATTGCTTATCGAAATCGCTTGCTGTAAGACGTATCTCATCGTTTTCTTTGAGTCGACGAGCTGTTTCTCGAACGATGGCAAATGTTTCTGGGAGTATTTCAATGAGAACCTCTTCTATCTCCTTGTCGATGTCCTTTTCAAGCTTATCGATTTGAGCGAAGATGGCCTCTTTTTGTTCGAGCTCTGTTCCGGGCAAGGCTTCGGCTTGCACTTTCAGTTGAGCAACTTCTTCTTCTCCGGATGCTATACGAGTT
>CALQJP020000312.1 GCA_943330925.2 Chryseobacterium gleum | reverse complement strand
GCGATTCTTGTTTTCAAAAGCAGGAGCCAAGCAAGTTGGCGGATTCGTAACCTTCGCCAAGCTCTTTCCCAATGAGTGGGACTGGTGGGCGTTTTGGGAACGTACTGCATTCATCTCGCTGGTGCTGGCATTCATGAACATACTTCCGATACCAGCCCTTGATGGTGGACACGTGATGTTCCTTTTGTGGGAAATGATCACCGGTAAAGCAGTGAGTCAGAAAATTCTGGAACGCTCCCAAATCGTGGGCATGATTCTGCTGCTCGGACTGATGCTATACGGCAATGGAATGGACATTTTCCGCATCATTACAGGCTCTTAGTAGCGCGTGGATTTCGCTCATGCGGAATCGCTCTCGACTTCTATGCTCCCTGCTGGCAATTCTTGTTGCCAGTCCTATTCATTCGCAACAATTCACATGGAGTTCGTCGGTGCGAAACGAACGTGCCATTGAACGGGTTCAAGCAGTTGCGCTTACCGATACGCTGCTTCATGTAATCGAAGAACGTGACCATCATACGCTTCGTTGGGTTCGATTTGGCAGTGAATCGATGCGCATAGTGGGCAATACGGAAATCATACGTGCCTCGGAAGAGGATAAGCTGGCCTATTATTTCATTCGTCGCGATACACTTCACACACTGAGCACCCGATGGAACAGAGATCTTGAGCGCACGGAAGTATACCGGATGCTCTACGACACGTCGGGCAAAAGAATTGGAGACCAAATTCTTTTACATCAACAAAGCGATTCTTCGGAGCCTAGAAAAAGCGGGCTACAATGCAAACTCTCGCCCGACAGTTCCCGGGTGCTGCTCTTTTTCGACAGCGAAAACGAACGCAAACAAACAGAGGGCATTCACTTCAAATGCTTCGATAGTCAATGGAAAATGACGTGGGAAAAAGACTTGCGCCTTCCGCCCTCTGCCGACATTCTTCAAGTGCACCACTTCCTGGTAGATAACAGCGGCTCGGTATACATGATGAGTGGGCGCAAACCACTTAAGTCAAACGCCGACTGGCAGCGCCCTCAGGGCGGGCAATACGTTGTTTACTACTACAACGCAGAGCGCAACAAGTTGAAGCAATACGACATTGGCCTGAAGGACAAACAAGTTGTTTCCGTTGATTTCAACCTGAACACACAACAGGAACTAGTCGTTGGAGGATACTACTCAGACAATTTTCAAAACAAGGCATCGGGCACGTTGTTGTTTATGCTGCAAGCCAATGGTGGCGCCATTTCAAAAGCAGCGTATACACCCTTTTCCAAAGAATTTCTGAGAGAGATGAGCGGAAAGGAGAAAGGAAGTCTCGATGATTTTTTCCTGGATCATTTGCATTTGACAACCAACGGAGGCATTGTGTTGGTTGGGGAGCAATACTATGCGAGCAGGTATGTTTCAACCGACCCTACTACGGGCCGACAGATCGTTGAATACCGCTACAATTACAATGACATCATGGTGTGCCTGATGGATAGCAGCGGGCAGCATGTGTGGAATAACCGCGTGGCCAAGCGTCAACTTTCCTCCTCGATGTTCGATTCGAACTTTTCCTATTCATTTGCAGCCGATGCAACACGGCTGGTGTTTACGTTCAATGACGACTCGGCGAACAATGCAGGGCAGGAAGGAAAAAAACGCCGTGAGACAGCCCTTTGGTCTGGCTCTAAAAACAGTGTTACAACGCAGCTAGCGATTGATTTTAGTGGTCAGCAGACCCGGCGTACATGCGTCGAAAACGAGACAGAACGATTGTTATTCAACCCCTTAATGACCTTATCGGCTCCCTGGTCGGGCCGTATCCTAGGTTTCGACGATAAGCGGACCTATAAGTTTTGCCGGGTAGATTGATGCATTTTTGATAAGACCGTATTATATTCGCACCCCCAATTGACGGATTGGGTGCATTGCCTAGGTGGCGGAATTGGTAGACGCGCACGACTCAAAATCGTGTGTCTTCGGGCGTGTGGGTTCGATTCCCACCCTGGGTACTCTTATAGTAATGCCGTTAAGGCAGTTCATTTAACCAAAAATACCGTTTACACTTAAACCATCGGAACTCCGGTGGTTTTTGTTTTTGGACACTCGCGCATTATTCTTTGTTCCACTTCCACGTAAGCGATAATCGCAACATCCTTCCAGGCATGGGCACAAAGCCACTTTCGACGTATGCCTCGTTCAATACGTTGTTGACATCAACTGAAACATCTACATACTTGAGCGCGGCCATTGCTCGCACGTCGAACACCCAGTAGCTGCCATAGGTTAGTCGTTCCATGTAGCGCGAAACGAGTTGCAAGCGGAAATGCTGCATGAAACGTATCTGTGCCTGAGCCACCATTTGGTGTCTCAAATTGTTGAGAGCGTATTTGCTGAAGGCCGTGGTGTCGCCAAGGCGCCCGGAGAGAAACGTATGCGACAAGCCTACATGGTCGATGGCCAATTTGGACGAAGATTCAAAGCGCAATCGCACTCTGCTGTCGACGCCCGCAACGGTTACGAGCTGGAAATTTTCCGGCATCCATAAGTCGTCTTCACTTTCGCGGGTGAAGTCGATGAAGTTGTTGGTTCGCCGCAAAAAGCCGCTTGATTCGGCCTGCAACGATGCGCTGTTCCACTTCATTCCGATTTCCGTATTCAGCGCCTGTTCGGGCTTGAGAGAAGGATTGCCCAGGTTGGCTCGATCGGAATAGTAGAGGTCCGTGAAGCTTGGATTGCGGCTGCCTAAGCCTGCGTTACCAAACAAGCGGAGTGACTTATAAATGGGAGTGCTAAATTCTAATCCGGGAAACACATTGAGCCCAAACACAGCGCTGTATTGGGCCATTGCACCAATCACCACAACCGCAGAGTTTTCGAACATCAGGCGCTGTTCAGCATAGAAACTGTGGTAGTATCGACTGTGCTCACCGAGGTTGTTGCTGTGAATTATTTCAGCGCGCGATTCATAACCGCCGCCAAACTGCCCCGCCTTATTTGTTTTAGAAACGTGAATTTCGGCCCCTGCAGCAGTTGTAAAATGGTTGTTGCGATACACCTCCGGTTTTTCACGAATGAAAATGTAATCGTCGTGACTGTAGCGCATATACAGCATCGGCTGCACGTTCCATTGACCCAACTGCACACGATAGCGTGCGCTGCCATAGAGCGTCTCGGTGGTTTCGAAAGCGTTCGTATCGAAAGGGTATGCGTAAAACGCATTGGCTCCCGTCTCATTTCGCACAATTCCTGAAGCCAAATTCAACTGCGACTTCCGCTTTCCCAAT
>CALQJP020000311.1 GCA_943330925.2 Chryseobacterium gleum | reverse complement strand
TGCTTGAAAACACATCGCGCTCTGCAGCAAGTTGCCAGGGTAAATTGAAATGCTCCGGCACTCCTCCAACACGTAGACTTTGTTTTGATTTCATTGCTGCTTTAATAAGTGCCTGCGCGCTTGCGAAGCAGCCATTCGGTGGAAAGAAGTATCAGAATGAGTGCACACAACCAGCGGAAGTTGATGAGCTCATCAAGTGTTTTGTTTTCGTATGAAACTGAAACAATTTCTTTTTTGTTGCG
The DNA here is from genome assembly GCA_943330925.2 of Chryseobacterium gleum. Lineage (GTDB taxonomy): Bacteria > Bacteroidota > Bacteroidia > Flavobacteriales_D > Sanyastnellaceae > JAIBBG01. The sequence goes on along the minus strand of CALQJP020000311.1, from coordinate 3,049 downwards.
GATTTCATCAACGAGCGCCTGCATCGCACTTGGGTAAACCATGATGCCGTTGTTTTCGCGCGCAAACTGATTGAGCAATCGATGATCGGCAATGGTATGAATAATCTCGAGCTGCAGTGGACTCACGCTGAACTCTCCGCGTTCGCTTATCACGTTGCCTTCGCTGCTTGCCTTCGCTTCGTAACTGTAATTTCCCACGGGTAACTTACCTGCGTTTAGCTGATACATGTCGGCGGTTGACGAAAAGAGGTAATTAAATTCTTTGCCCTCGTCGTTTTTAATCTTCATCGAAATTTCTCTTCCTGCAATCGACTCATAGCTCGCATTGTAGAGCTCTGCATCAAAAATGACGTCTTCGTTTTCCGCGAAGTCATTCTTCGCATTCACCCGAAACAAGCTCTTATCTTCTTTCGAAGCAAGGTATTGAACGCTCTTGGTGATGAGCTCATTGAAGCTGTCGTGCGATTCGCTTTGCTGATAGCTTGTGCTGCGCCAACGCCACAGGCCTTCTCCCAGAATAAATCCGAATTTGCTTTCGCGTATTTCATTGAAAGCGATGAGCGGCTTGGAAGTTTTAATCGTGCCAACTTGTTGCACAACCGCAGTTTGAATACCCGGACTGAAACTGAGGTCGCCAAATGGAACTTGCAGCGGAGGCAACATTCGAATGAGTCCCGGAAAGCCGGTCTCCCAGTTAAATGTATTGAACGACTCTTGCATGCTGCCGCTTATATCGGTGGTGTTGTTTCGATAGTTGCCGAGTGAAACGCCGAGATTCAGTGCGTTGAATGCATTGAAATCGGTTGATGTACCCCAAACAAACATTCCGGGAATTTTCTTTTCAATGGCTGTTGTAATGAGGCTTGCACCCGCACCGCCCATGCCTGGCAACTGATGCCAGACGACCATGCTGTAATCCTCTATGTTGCCTTTGAAGTCTTTGACTAATTGCACATCGACGTTGTAACTTTCATTGTCTGCTATTGCTGATCGAATTGCTTGTAAGTCGGGATGCGGAGCGTATGCAAGAACCAATACTTTCTGACGGCTGTCGAGTACATCGATAAACACTTCTTTGCTATTGTTTGCGTAGGTTATTTCATCATTCAATCGGGTAATGGAAACAGTGTAACGCTGCAGTCCGATTTCACCTGCTTCGAGCGTCAAGGGAATTTTCTGAATGCTTCGTTCGCCGGCAAATAAAATGGATTGTGAAAAAAGCACAGTGCCTTTTCTTGTTACGTTGAGCACTACGGTTTCGCTTGCTGCTTTGCGGCCTTCTACAGTGATCTCCATCGGGAAACGATTGCCTAAATAAGCCAAGCGATTGGCGGCCACATTCGCTATCAATGCATCTTTATGAATCGTCGTATCGCCGAGCGCTATCGTGTATACTGGCACATTCAGTTTTTTATATGAATGCACGGGGTTGCTTCCTTTGTTGTAAAGACCATCGCTCGCCATAATTACTGCTCCAAGGTTTCGACCACTGAAACGGGTGTAAACCTCTTCAAGAAAACGGGAGTAATCTGTCAGCTGTTCATCGTACTGCAGCGAGTCTATTCCTTCTCTAACCTGTTCTCCAAAGGTGAATGTGCGCACATCATAATCCTCACCAAACGATGAGGCCAATTGAGCCAACTGCGTTTTGTATTCGTTGTTGTAGTAGTTTGAATCGGCTCCAACAACCAGCGATTGCGAATTGTCTTGAGCAATCACTACAATCGGTTTTTCCACATTGCGGTCGATGGTTTTCAGGAGCGGCTTCAACAGAAAGAGGCACAGAAGCGTAACACACGCAAATCGCAAAATGCCTAACCCGGTTGCCAGTGGTGTTCCGTATGTGCGATTGAACCTGTCACGGAAATACAACGCGCCTGCATACACTATTCCTGCCAGTAGGCAGAAGAGTATGAGCCATGCAGGGGCTTGCGTTACAATCGACATTTGTTTGGGAAAATCTATAGTTTACATCAACATTCCACCGCAAACGTGCAGCGTTTGCCCGGTGATATATGCGCTCATATCGGAGGCCAAAAACAACGTTGCGTTTGCAACATCTTCCGTCGAACCACCGCGTTTGAGTGGTATTGCGTTTCTCCATTCCTGAACGGTCTTTTCGTCGAGTGCTCCGGTCATTTCGGTTTCGATAAAGCCGGGTGCAATCGCATTGCAGCGAATGTTGCGCGATCCCAATTCTGCGGCAACACTCTTGGTGAACCCGATTATGCCGGCCTTAGAAGCTGCATAATTTGCTTGTCCTGCATTTCCTTTTACACCAACCACAGAGCTCATGTTGATGATGCTTCCTGCTTTTGCTTTCAGCATGGGCTTTATTACTGCTTTCGTAAGATTGAAAACAGATTTCAGATTCACGCGCATCACTTCATCCCATTGTTCTTCACTCATGCGCATCAGCAACGTGTCTCTGGTGATACCGGCGTTGTTTACCAGAATATCCACTGTTCCGAAATCGGCAACCACCTGGTCAATCAAGGCTTGTGCGGCGTTGAAATCGGCGGCATCGCTTTTATATCCTTTTGCTGTTCCTCCCATGGCGGCCAATTCTGCTTCGAGTGCGCGTGCTTTATCGTCGCTGCTTGCATAGGTGAATACGACGGTTGCACCTTGAGAAATGAATTTTTCCGCAATGCCTTTTCCGATTCCGCGCGATGCGCCTGTGATGATGGCGATTTTACCTTCTAGGGTTTTCATGGTAGGAGTTGAGTTTGTGAGTCGTCAAAATTAACACATGCACGTCCACGCAGGCGTGAACGAGGTACTAATAAATTATGCTAATTCGAATTGCTTAAAGGTCGGCAGCTTCTGCAATGAGCTCTGCTACGTCTTTGACGATAACGGCATTCTCTTTTTCAAAATGCTTAACACCGTCGGTCATCATAGTGTTGCAAAACGGACAACCCGCTGCTATTACAGTTGCGTTCGTTTCCAACGCGTCTTCGGTGCGCTCTACATTCACTTCTTTGTTGCCTGGCTCCGCTTCTTTAAACATCTGTGCTCCGCCGGCGCCACAGCACAAGCCATTGGC
>CALQJP020000310.1 GCA_943330925.2 Chryseobacterium gleum | reverse complement strand
TCCATCACCTTCAAATCTTTTTCAAACACTTCTGAGAAACTTACCTTGTCGTATCGCGTTGCAGTTGGGTCTTTCTCGGGGTCTGCAGTGTAGATGCCGTCAACGCGTGTGCCTTTGAGGATCACCTCACAATCGGTTTCGATGGCGCGCAGTGAAGCTGCTGTGTCGGTGGTGAAAAACGGATTGCCTGTACCCGCACCGAAAATGACTACGCGGCCTTTTTCGAGGTGGCGCACCGCGCGTCGCTTGATGAAAGGCTCGGCGATGGCCTTCATTTCGATGGCGCTTTGCAGGCGCGTGTCGACGCCGATGCTCTCGAGTGCGCTTTGCAGCGCCATGCTGTTGATCATGGTGGCCAACATGCCCATGTAGTCGCCCTGGGTGCGTTCCATGCCGCCTTGTTCGGCTTGCACGCCACGGAAGATGTTGCCACCGCCGATGACGATGGCGATTTGTACTCCGGAGCTCCAGATTTCCTTGATTTCTTCGGCATATTGCAACAGGCGTTGGTTGTCGATGCCGAATTGCTTAACGCCCATGAGCGACTCACCGCTCAGTTTTAACAGGATGCGTTTGTACTTCATTTGGAGGGCGAAGGTAGTTAAAATAGGGGATAGGGATTAGGTGGGCGGGCCACTCATTTTTATTCTGATGCTGTTTGTCGCTGTAGGGTGAAATAGTGAAATAGTGAAATGGTGAAGTGGTGAAATGGTGAAATGGAGGGGCGCTGAGGGCTAAGCTGTGGCACATCCCCCATTCATAAAAGCCGCACACTAACCGTACTTAGTAGCTTGTAATTAGTACTTTATTCTCTCGCTCCCCGAGCGAAGCCGAGGGTTTTCATTATTGAACAACGCGCCTGCGGGTTCGTTGAGCCATACCCGGCTCTTCCAATCGAATAACCGGCACCCTATCAATGGCCAGCGAAAGCTCGACCAATTTGAGCACCGTGAAATTGAACCGGCCATTCAGCACTTGGCTGATATAGGAAGGACTAACACCCAGCTTTTCTGCCAGTTGCTTTTTGCTCAATGCGTTTCGTTCCATGTAGGCCGTAAGCTCACGATACAAGTCGTTTTGCAGTTGTGTCAAAATAAATTCGGGTTGCTTGCGCAGTGCGTTGATGTTGTATAGGTCGTTCTGTTTCATTTTGTCATGCGGTATTGGCAGTATTCCAGTATGATTTTCTGAAGTGATTGAATGTCGCTCTTCTGTTCTGTTTTTCGGCCACCTAGGGTCATGATGATGCCGGTGAAATCTTCGCGCATCACATACAATCGAAGACGCCTAGACTTCAGTTCGAACACTGAAAGCCCCGGACAGGTGCGCAATCGTAGCTTTCTGCAGCGCGATTCAGGCAGCGAAAGTCGGTTCGACATATCGTGCAACGAGGCCATAAGTGCAGGCCATTCTCTTTTCACGAGATTGTCTTTTTGAATCGAATCCTCGAGTTTAGCCATTGGGTTTTTCTTGTTGCGAATCAATTTTCCGACGGGGATGATCCCGCCGAATTCAGTTATGTATTCAATTTCAAAGATAGTCATAATTAAGTTATAACTTAATTTATTTTTCTTTCGATTTTCAAGTGTATTGTGACTGCGAATAGGCGGTGGGCATACTGAATTCCAATATGGAATGAGTATGATTGCATGCGCTCGGAATAGCTCTTCCGGTTGAGCGTTGATTGGAATAATTATTCTTGAAATTTCAAACCGAAGAACTACAGAGGATACAGAAAGAAATTTTCTGCGCTTTCGTGGTTGGTTCAATCTTCACTGAAATACATCGCGCATACCTAATACCTAACCCCTTATCCCTTCATTAAATTGCCTTACCTTCGCGCCATGACCAGCATCGTCACCCTCAGCGAGTTTATTATGGAGCGCCAGGCCGATTTCCCGTATGCATCGGGCGATTTGTCGCGCCTGCTCGCCGATATCGGTATCGCCTCCAAGATTGTAAACCACAAGGTGAACAAGGCGGGCTTGCAAGACATTCTTGGCGCCATGGAAAGTACCAACGTGCAGGGTGAAACGCAGATGAAGTTGGATGTGTTTGCCGACAACGCCTTGCTTAATGCAGTGCGATGGGGCGGACAAGTGTGTGGTGCTGCGAGTGAAGAAAACGAGAAGTACTTCACGTTCGAATCGGAGATTTGCAAGAAGTCGAAATACGTAATCTTGTTCGATCCGCTCGACGGTTCGTCCAACATCGATGTGAACGTATCCATCGGTACCATCTTCAGCGTGTTTCGCAGAAAGAGCAGCGTGGGCGACTTGGCCAACGTGAATGACTTTCTGCAAAAGGGCGCCGATCAGGTGGCTGCGGGTTACGTGATTTACGGCTCCAGCACCATGCTCGTGTACACCACGGGACACGGCGTAAACGGCTTCACACTCGAGCCGAGCATTGGTGAGTTTTGCTTATCTCATGAGAATATGCGCATCCCGGAAGACGGCACCATTTACAGCATCAACGAAGGCAACCTGCTTTCGTGCAGCCCCGGTGTGCAGGCCTACGTGCAATGGTGTAAGGAAACGGATAAAGCGACGCAACGCCCGTACAGCGCGCGTTACATCGGCTCGTTGGTGGCAGACTTTCACCGCAACCTCATCAAGGGCGGCATTTACATGTATCCCGGTACGGTGAAAAACCAAGAAGGTAAATTGCGTTTGCAATACGAAAGCAATCCGCTTGCATTCATCGTGGAGCAGGCCGGTGGCAAGGCCTCCGATGGCAAAGGGCGTATCATGGATATTCAACCAAGCTCACTGCACCAGCGTGCGCCGCTGTTTATCGGCAGCAAAAACATGGTGGAGTTGGTGGAGCGTTTGATAGCGGAGGAAAATGCATGAGCGTTCCGAAAGAAATAGAGCAACACATGGCAGAAATGCAGGAGCTATGCAACCGCCATCATGTGCGGTCGTTGTATCTATTTGGCTCTGCTGCACGAGGCGAAATGAATCCAACGAGCGATTACGATTTTCTAGTAGATATTCCGTTGGTGCAAGAGAATTTTGAAGCTTACGCCAACAGCTATTTCGAAATGGCCGACTCGCTCGAACGTATGCTCAATCGCAAGGTCGACTTACTCACCGTTCCTATGCTTTCGAATCCGTATTTGATACAAAGCATTGAGAAGTCAAAAGTTCAATTGTATTTTTCAACTTGTAACGATTCTAATTCGATAAACTAGAAATACATTGTCTGACAGCCTCGTCATCATACCAACCTACAACGAAAAGGAAAACGTGGAGCGCATGCTCCGCACCGTGTTCGCCTTGCCGAAGGCGTTTCATGTGTTGATTGTGGACGACGGTTCG
>CALQJP020000309.1 GCA_943330925.2 Chryseobacterium gleum | reverse complement strand
TGAAATTCACAGATGGCTCGCGCTTCTGACGGAACATTAGCCCGGGTTTGTTTTTTGGCGAGGTGCGTTTTAAAATTGTTTTTGTGCAGTCGCACATGCAACAAACCGTTGCTGCAGCAAATCCAATAGTTGTTTTGCTTGTCTGCAAATACAGTCCTCACTCCTAAGGGGGTCATTTGTTTGTATTCTTCCTGCGGATAGAGTGTAATGCTTTCCTCTGCGATGAATAGCTGAAATCCTTGATCTGCCGATCCTGCGTCGATACTTCCGAATGCGATTTCTGCACCAATGGAATAATAGGTTGTGTTGAGCTGGGGTGTTTTGTTTGGGTCAATCCGTTTGCACACCCCCGTGTTCTCATCGAGTGTATAGTAATGGGCGATGAAGTTGTCGTTGATGTTATTGAGCTGAACGGAAATCAATAGGTTTTTATGTATGCTCAAGGGTGTTCCCAGTATGGCGTCACCGGTGAGTAGGGCGCATGTGTTATTGGTTACGAGATAAATGTCTGAATTTTCAGGGGCATGAAGTATTGCGCGGCCCTCATCAAAATGCACGGATGAATTATTTAGATAAAATTCGTAGCTCGGTATGGTCCACGTGTACAAATTGCAACGCTCTCTGAACATGCCGTCAGCGTTGAGTTCCCAGAGGGTAAATGGATTTTTCGTGAGAAATTGAATCGTGTTTCCGTCGTGCCCGAGTTTGAATGCATTGCTTGGGTTGAAGGGAACCGAAGGAAAGACGCTCTCAAATCGGAGGATGGTCTGCTTTCGCGTGTCAACAACAAATTCGGTAGCAGCAGATTTCCCGTAAGAGGCAGTGCAAAGAATCAGGTAATCGCCGAACGCTTCCATGGCGGTCACAACGCGGTCTTTGATTTCGGGATAGGAGAAATTCGTAAAGTGATATCCGTCGTAGCGTTGCAGCCCCTTGCTTGTGGCAAACCACATGAAGCCCTGTGCATCCTGCGCTGCGCAGATTACATCGCGCGAGGCAAGACCATCTTCGACTGAGAGCAGTCGCTTTTGGATGATGTAATTGTCTTCCTGCTGAGCTACGCTGCAGTGATAGCAGCACAGCAGTAAGCTCACGAATAATAGCAGTCGAACAGGAAGACGTGTTATCATGTGAAGGCGATGTTCAGTGAGGTGAACTTAAATCAATCCTCCTCGACGTGCTGTTTCGATTTGAACAGCTGATACATGAATCCCATATAGAGCAGCGCGATAAAGCCGCTTAGAATAAGCATTGTTTTCTCTTCCATGGTATTAGCGCTTTTTAGTGTTGAGGTAAATGAGCAAGAGGAGCATAGTGGGTGGCCACAGCCCAATGAAAAGTGCACGGTCGTATTCTTTTTCTACAACAAACAGATATTCGGTGTAGAATATAACGACCACCGCCATGGTCAGAATGGCAATTTCCCAGAGGGAGAATTTTTTAAGCATCGTTGGTGGATTGGTATTGATTATGGTATTTCGACAAAGTACATTCCGACTTTGCCTTTGTTTTTGGCTTCAATTTCACCGCGGAAGGTGCACGTGAATTTGTCTTTGATTCGCTCGTAGGTTGCAGCGCTGATGTTGATGCGTCCGGCTTCGCCCGATGATTCCATGCGCGAGGCCAGGTTCACTGCATCGCCCCAGATGTCGTAGGCAAACTTGCGGTGCCCCACAACGCCCGCTACAACAGGACCCGTATGCACGCCAATCCGAATTTCGAAATAGGGCAGGCCCTTCTCCATGCGAATCGCTTTTTGCTTTTCAACAAAGTAGCTGATATCGATTGCTGTGTTTATGACGTCTTGGGCATGCGTTGTATTGGCTTCGGGCAATCCGCCCGCTGCCATGTAGGCATCGCCGATGGTCTTGATTTTTTCAATGCCGTGCAAGTCTGCAATCAAATCGAAGGCTTTGAAGTACATGTCGATTTCGGTAACGAGCTCCTGCGGTGATAGTTTCTCTGCAATGGTTGTGAAGCCTTTGAAGTCGGTAAACATCACTGTGATGTCGGAGTAATGCTTCGCATCTGTTGAGCCTTTGGCTTTCAATTCTTGCGCAGTGTCGTAGGGAAGAATGTTGAGCAAGAGTTCTTCGCTGCGTTTCATCTCGGCATCGAGGATGGTGTTTTTCTCCACGAGTTCTTGCGTGCGCTCGGCTACTTTTTGTTCGAGTATCGCGTTTTGCTCTTGAATGAGGCGCGCGTTTTCATTGGCTTGTCGGAGCGACTCTTCTTGCGCCTTCATGCGCTCAATGGTTTCGAAGTGCAGCTTTTCTTTGGTGTCGAGCGACTGCAATAAAAAGGCAACTTCTTGGGTGGTCCTTTCCAGCGTGCGCTCCAGGTCTGTAAACTCGATGGGTTTGGTCACAAAGTCGAACGCACCGTTATTCATGGCCGTGCGAATGTTTTGCATGTCGCCATAAGCCGAAACAACGAGTGTGCGCGTTGGGCGATTGAGTTTGGCGATTTCTGAAAGCAGCGTCAGCCCGTCCATCTCGGGCATGTTGATGTCGGTGACTATGATGTGGATGTCTTGAAATTCATGCAGTTTTTCCAATGCATGACGACCGTTGCCGGCAAATTCAAGCGTGAACTTTTCTTCACGCACCAACTTACGAAAGCGTTGCTTTACCAACTCTTCCATATCGGGCTCATCATCGACAAACAGAATTCTCTCAGGCATTTTCTAAAGCTTCAAGGATTTTTTCTTCCAGGAGTTGAAAGTTAACGGGTTTTTCGATAAACCCATCAGCCCCTGTCTCTTTTGCACGATTCATATTGGCTGCATCGCCGTAGGCCGACACCATGAATACTTTAAGGTTAGGTAGCTTTTCCTTCACTTGTTGAAGCAAATCGAAACCGGTCATGCCCGGCATATTGATGTCGCTGAGGATAAGAACAATATCCATGGGCTGCACATGCGAAAGCAATTCGAGGGCTTCTTCGCCTGAGTGCGCAAACACAAAGGAGAATTTGCCTGCTTTGATTTCTTTTCGGAAACGCTGGAGAAAGAGGTCTTTTACGTCGAGCTCGTCATCAACGACGAGGAGTTTTGTAGCCATGTTTAAAGCGGTAGAGTTAGTGTGAATTCAGTGAAATTGTTTTCTTCGGAGTCAACGCTCATCATGCCTTGGTGTTCCTTGGTCATAATGTCGTAGCTCAGCGAAAGTCCCAATCCTGTGCCTTGCCCGGTGGGCTTGGTAGTGAAGAAGGGCTCGAAGATTTTGTCTTTGATGGCTTTCGGAATACCGCTGCCATTATCGCGGATTTTGATGATGACGTTGCCGTCTTTGCGCGTAGTAGTGATGCGTATCTCCGGCTTGTA
>CALQJP020000308.1 GCA_943330925.2 Chryseobacterium gleum | reverse complement strand
GGTCTTCCGGCCTGCTACAAGCAACAGTTTCAAAATTGGATTGAGGCAGGAATGCCGAACAACTAAGCACATGACAACCAGCACCACCACATACCTTTCATTGTTTGTCATCCTTCTGTTGCAATCCTGTTACTACGACAACGAAGCGTATTTATACGGTGGGGGCACCGTTTGCAGCGACACCACCTCAAGCTACACGGTCAGAATAGCTCCCATTATAAACAACAACTGCGTGAGTTGTCACGGAGCCGGAGAAAGTCCTGACCTCAGCACCTTCACCGATGTCAATACGTGGAAAGAAGAAATTGTATGCCGGGTGGTCGATGGCAATACGTGTTCGCAGGGCCCGGTTATGCCACCTTCCGCATCCCTTTCAACCTGCGACATACAGGCATTCACGCTCTGGCAACAAAACGGATATCAAGAATAACTATGAAGAAACTCCTCCTATTTCTACTCATCGCCATCCTCATCGCTGCTGGTGTGGGCATGTACTTATGGAACAAACCCCACCGCACCGCTGAAGACGAAAAGCCCTTTGCAACGGTTACAGCCAGTGAGCTCTTTACTCAATTTGCCACGGATGAAGCGGGCAGTTGGGCGAAGTACAAAGACAAGGTCATTCAAGTTTCAGGTGAAATTGAAAACGTAAGCACCGACGCTTCAGGAAACACGCAAGTAGTTTTGAAGACCGACACCGACATGAGCACAGTTAGCATCACACTCATGACCGGAGCAACTGCACCTATGCAAGAGGCAGGCACGATGATTGAAGTTAAAGGAATATGCAACGGCTTCCTGAACGACATCTTTGGTGAAGTTCAATTGAACCAAGGCGTTGTGGTACTCTACACTAAATAAAAACACTACTCATGAAAAAAATGCTTTTCTGCGGAATTCTATTGGCCGCCACATCTGTAACACAAGCTCAGAAGTTCTTCACGAAAGACGGTACTATCCGATTTTTCTCTGACGCTAAAGTGGAAAAAATCGAAGCCATCAACAACAAGGCTTCCATCGTGCTCGACGCCTCCAGCGGTGCAATTGAAATAGCAACTCTCATCAAAGGATTTGTATTTGAAAATGCCTTCATGGGAGAACACTTCAATGAGACCTACATGGAAAGTGACAAATTCCCAAAGGCCAATTTCAAAGGCAAAATCGAAAACCCTTCGTTGGTCAATTTCAACGTTTCCGGCACCTATAAAGCAAAAGTAGTTGGTGACCTCACCATGCACGGCGTAACAAAGCCGGTGAGCACAGATGCCACGTTTGTGGTAGGAGGCGGTAAGATTGTTACCGATTCAAAGTTCATGGTGAAAGCAAGCGATTTCGAAGTGAAAATCCCCGGCGACAAAGCAGAGTCAATCTCGAATGTGCTGGAGGTAACCTGCAAATCGACACTAACAGAACTCAAAAAATAATGTTCTTCCCCATTTCAAAAACCATAAAAACAGGGCTGATGCTATCAGCTCTGTTTTTGTTTCAAGCCCTTCGTGCACAGCAAGACACAACCGATTTGCTTTCGCTGTTAGGTGAAGATGAACCAGCGCTCGACTACACGATTGCCACGTTTAAGTCTACACGCGTCATCAATATGCAATCCGTTGAAAATGTTGCACCGGGCCATCTCGACTTCCGCATTTCGCACCGCTTCGGCACGATCAATTCAGGCGCAAGCGATTTGTGGGGACTCGATCAGGCTTACATGCGTCTGGGTTTTGAATACGGTGTGAACGAACGCATGATGGTCGGCATCGGTCGATCCAACGTGAACAAAGAAATCGACGGATTTATCAAATACAAGATTTTGCGTCAATCGAGCGGACAGAAAAATGTACCTGTAACCATCTCGTGGTTCTCTTCAGCTGTGGTGCGCACTACACCATTCGTAGACCCCAATCGGAAGAATTATTTTTCCTCACGCCTTTACTATTGCCATCAATTGCTGGTGGCGCGCAAAATGAACGATGCGCTTTCATTGCAAATCGCGCCAACCTTGGTACATCGCAACCTCGTGGCCGATTCCACCTTGAAGAACGATGTATACGCGCTTGGTATGGGAGGACGTTACAAGATAACCAAACGATCATCCTTCAATGTCGAATGGGTAGCTGTTCCGGGTGACCAGCTCGAGCCTATCTACAAGAACTCTCTTTCACTCGGCTTCGACATCGAAACAGGTGGACACGTATTTCAGCTGCATTTCACCAACAGCAAGCCCATGAACGAGAAAGGCTTTATCACTGAAACCACGGGCCAATGGGCGGAAGGTGACATCCAATTCGGATTCAACGTGTCGAGGATTTTCTCCGTAGTCAAGCACAAATCGCCTCCGGTGGAATAATTGGTTGACATACCCAAGAAAACATTCTTTCAGTGTGTGTTTATTTCACTGACGTTACAACTCATGAAATTTATCATACCAACGCTCCTTCTGCTATGTACTCGCGCTAGCTCACAGTTTGGCGTACAAAATTTCGAATCGAATGGACTGAATACAGCCCTCACATCACATTCGGTATTAGCTACGAATTTCAACGGGCTCAACTACCGCACCAACAGCCTCTACACTTCTGAGTCAATTAACGAGTAGGAGTAAGCGACCTGCTCTTATTCATTGCCGCATACGGAACCAATTGCAACTAATCACTACATGAAACATTTCATCCTTTTACTTCTATTCCTTCCTGCGTTCACACAAGCGCAGTTCACCGAACAATGGACTTCAACTTACGACGGTGACGGCGATTTTTCGGATCACTATTCTTGTATTACAGAAGATGGCAATGGCAATATTTACGTTGCCGGATATAGCCACTCTACAGATGAAAACGCAGATTTTCTGGTAGCGAAATACAATTCCGCCGGACAATTGCAATGGCATCGCACGTGGAGAGGAAATGGGAACGGTCCAGATATTGCCTATGCCATAGCATTTGCCAACAATACTGTTTATGCAGCCGGAGAGGTTAGCAACGCAGGGTTTGGATTCGATTTCTTTACCATTGCCATAAGCACTTCAGGCGATTCGCTTTGGGGAGCACATTACAATGACGCGCAATTCAACCAATATGATCAGGCCAACGCCATTTGCATCGACAACAGCGGCAACGTGATTGTAACAGGGGAAAGCGACCGCGACCCCAGCAGCGTCATAAACGACGACTTTCTCACCATTAAGTATAGCCCGAGTGGAAGTTTGCTTTGGTCGCAGCGATACAACAACGCGGCAAACAATACAGATCGCGCAGTTGCAGTAGTATCGGATGCTTCCGGAAATATTACCGTAGCAGGGCGTTCAAGAAACGGAGGTGATGACGACTTTGACGTTATACAATACAGCCCATCCGGATCG
>CALQJP020000307.1 GCA_943330925.2 Chryseobacterium gleum | reverse complement strand
GCTGCGCTTGTAAAGCGCTTGGAGGAATTGGGTATTGGCCGTCCTTCAACCTACGCACCAACCATTTCAACCATCCAACAACGTGAATATATCGAGAAGAAGGATAAGGAAGGAACACCGCGTAGCTATGAGATGCTCGTTTTGAAAAACGGAAGCATATCATCTGCAATGCAAAATGAATTTACCGGTGCCGAGAAATCGAAGTTGTTTCCTACCGATATCGGTATGGTTGTGAATGACTTTTTGGTCGATCAGTTTCCGACAATTTTGGATTATGCCTTCACAGCCAATGTCGAGCAAGAGTTCGATGAGATTGCAGAGGGAAAACTGCCTTGGCAGGAGATGATGAAGAAGTTTTACAAGCCTTTTCACGAGAACGTTGAACATACCATCGAAAATGCGGCTCGACAGTCGGGTGAGCGCGAGTTGGGTATTGATCCGAAAAGTGGTAAATCAGTGATAGTACGAATCGCACGTTTCGGTCCTGTTGCACAGTTGGGTGGAAGCGAGGATGAAGACAAGAAATTCGCTTCACTTCGCGCCGGGCAAAGCATTGGCACCATTACACTGGAAGAGGCGTTGAAACTTTTCGATTTGCCTCGACTCGTTGGCGAGTATCAGGGCCAGCCAGTTACTGCAGCCATTGGTCGTTTTGGTCCGTTTGTGAAGTGGGGAAGCTTGTATGCCTCGCTGCGAGTGAAGGAAGGTGATGATCCATTTACGATAGAGCTCGAGCGCTCAGTCAAGCTTATTGAGGATAAGATTAACGGTGTGAATGCCGCCCTGATTCAGAAGTTCGACGATCGCCCGGAGATTCAAATCATTCAAGGACGCTTCGGCCCATACATCAAACGCGAAAAAGATAACTTCAAACTTCCAAAGGGAAGCGATGCAAAGACCATCAGTTTAACGGATGTTCTTGCAGCTATCGCCGAGCAGGAAGCCAACCCAACTGCCCGTAAGAAGGCGGCGGCCCGCAAGCCGGCAGCAACTAAAAAGGCTGCAGCAAAGAAGGCTCCCGCGAAAAAAGCGGCGGCCAAGAAGTCGGCTCGGAAGTGATAGAGCGGTTTCAACAATCGTTCGTTTAGAAGACGCCACAGTCTATAGCTGAAGGCGTTTTCCATGCTCCATTTTCGCAGCATGGATATTTCGGTTTTCTTATCTCGGAGTGAATTCCGTGATGGGCTCCCTTCGCCTTTACTGCCCTCGCATGTAGAAAAGCATGTCCATTTTTTTGAGGGCGATTTGGAAGAGCTTGAGGGCAAGAAAGTAGCAATTATTGGCGTCTGTGAAAATCGAGGCTCTGCCTCCGATTGCCAGGCGTCCGATGCGCCCGATGCCATTCGGAAATACCTGTACAGGCTGCATTGGTTTGATGGACAATTGTCGGTCATCGATCTCGGGAATATTCGTGCGGGCAATGAGTTGAAGGACACTTACTTCGCGTTGAATCAAACCTGCGAAGTGTTGCTGCGTCGGGGCATCATACCCCTGATTATTGGAGGCACGCAAGATTTGACCTTTGCAAATTACCAGGCCTATGAACACATGGAGCAAACGGTCAACCTGGTCACCATGGATTATCGGTTGGACTTTGGTAAAAGCGATGGCGACATTCATTCGAAAAACTACCTCAACAAGGTAGTGCTTCACAAGCCTAATTATCTTTTTAATTACAGTAATATCGGACACCAGCGCTACCTGGTAGAAGGTGATTTGCTGGAATTAATGAGCAACATGTATTTTGATGCTCACCGCCTGGGCGATATTCAATCAGGTATTCAACGCAGTGAGCCCATCATTCGGAATGCCGACATCCTCTCTGTCGACATGAGTGCAATTCGAATGGGGGAGTCTCCTGGCTCCACATGCGCCGGTCCTAATGGGTTTTATGGCGATGAGGCAGCCCAGTTGTGCCGATACGCGGGAATGAGCGACAAACTGACATCGTTCGGTTTGTATGAGGTAGATCCGTTGATGGATTTGGGCGGGCACACTTGCCACCTTGCCGCCCAGATGATTTGGTGTTTTTTGGAGGGGGTGTCTCAGCGAAAAGGGGATTATCCCATAGGCGACTATTCGGAGTATTTTAAATACCTGGTTCCAATCACGCATGATGGCCATGAGTTGGTGTTCTATAAAAGTAACCTCAGTGATCGTTGGTGGATGGATGTTCCTTATCCCGCGGGAACGGCCATGAAATACGAACGTCATCACATGGTTCCATGCACCTATGAGGAGTTTCAGCAGGCCTCATCAGAAGAAATGCCCGATAGGTGGTGGAAGACCTATCAAAAACTTGTGTAGGCAATTTGTTGACAGATATAAAATTGAAGATGATTCGAGGCTTTGAGAATCCGCTGCAGACGACGATTTTTTTTTGACCAATTGAAAATCTGCATATATTAGCATTTTTGCAACCTGCTTAAAGAAACCAAACCAAGCAATAACTACATTCTTTTATGAAGAGAATTCTGCTCTCTGTTAGTCTTGTTTTAAGCGCCCTTGTTGGGGTTGCTCAGCAAGACCCACAGTTTACAATGTGGCAATACGACCGACTTTCGGTGAATCCGGCCATGTCCGGTATCGATCGTATGCACTGCATCACGGCGTTGCACCGCGATCAGTGGGATGGTTTGGATAAAGACCCTAAGACATATCTCTTCAATTACAGCGGAATGTTTGGTGCGCAGCAAAACATCGGTTTTGGTACTACAATTTACTCGGAGGTATTGGGCCAACAGCAAAACACCGTGGTTCGTTTTTCTCCTTCCTATCACTTGGCCATGAGCAATGGTAATTTCTTCTCGGCTGGTGCATCTGTGGGCTTGTATAGCTCTAAGTTGGGAGCCAACTGGGTTTTCATTGATTCAGGTGATCCATCTATTCCGGTGAGCGAAAAGGCGCAAAGCGGAGCAGATCTGGGCGTAGGTTTGAATGTGTACAAGCCGAATCAATACTACTTCGGGGTTTCAGCTACTCACTTAGCCGGTCCAAACCTGGATGATTTGGGAATTCAGATGGCCCGTCATTACTACGTTATGGGAGGTTATGAAGCTGCTGTAGGAGCTGATGTGGTTATTCGCCCGAATGTGCTTTTCAAGACCGACGCAACTTCGCGTCAATTGGATGTGAATGCAGATGTAATGTTCAAGAAAATGTTCTGGGGAGGCTTGGCTTATCGTTTGGGCGATGCCATTGCTCCTTATGTTGGATTTCAGAAGGATTTTGCACAAATGGATCAAGGTGTTCGCACCATGAATCACGGAATTAAATTGGGTTATTCGTACGACGTTACCACCTCGTTGATTAAGGACTACTCAGCGGGTTCACACGAAATTTTCATAACCTATTGCATGAAGT
>CALQJP020000306.1 GCA_943330925.2 Chryseobacterium gleum | reverse complement strand
GAATCCGTTGGCAGTTGCAATTTCTGTGGATCCGAAGCCTCTCGGGTGATGTATCATTTCGAGAAGGAGTTCTATCCGCATGCTGCTTATATCACTTTCCCATGGGATGGCAACCACAATGCTGAATTGACCATAGCGCGATGCAGTTCATGTGGCTTGGTTTATCAAAACCCGCGCTTTAAAGCTGAGCATCTCGGCGAGGTATATACCGTAATGGATGCTAAGCCAATCGATTTGGAAAAAGCGGTTGCACAGCACAAATTCAAACCCCTCATTGATCTTATTAATAGCAATGCCAAGCCTGTATCCGGTGAGCACCCGGTGAGCATCGACATAGGCACTCGCTACGGCTTGCTGCCTGAAGTGCTTCGTCGCGAAGGGTTCAATGCGTATGGTGTTGAGTTCAACGCAACGTGTGTAGAGGCAGCGCGAGTAAGTGGTTTCCGCAATGTATTTCAAGGCACGATTGAAAGTGTGCCGGAAGTAATGGAAAAACAAGGGTTGAAACGATTGCAGCTTATCACGATGACCGATGTGATAGAACATCTGCTCGATCCGATGTCCGATCTGAAATTGTTAGCGCAGTTCCAGGAAAGTGGCGACCACATGGTCATTCAAACAATCGATGTTTCTTCATGGGGTAGAAGACTCTTTGGTAAATGGTGGTATCACTTTCATGCACAACATACCTACTACTTCGACATTCCGATGCTGCGCCGATATTATGACAGTGTGGGGTATGATGTAGTGGATGTTTTGAAAGTAAAACCACTCAATAATCTCACGTTGCTTCCCTCGGTATGGAAAGCATTTAAGCGTCACAAATCACGCAGAGAGGAGGCGTTGCAAGGAAAGGTTTTTAGCGAAAAGGAATGGTACGCAGCCGACAAGCCAACGTTGTTCGACATCATAACCATCGTAGCCCGTAAGCGTTAGTCAGCAATTTTCTGAAGATCTTCCAGTGTGTGCACATCCATGTTGGGTGCGACAATAAATCCGCAATGCGCACTTAGAAATTCATTGAACAACGCGTGGTATCTAACCAGTCGAAAGGCTGCATTTTGAACGCCGTTGCTGTCGGTACTCATTACCTCCCAAAGGTTGTGTTCAGTCATTAGTGCGTGAGCCGAACGCAATTGTTCCGCGGTGATTTGAGGCGAATTGGCTTGTGCAACAATCACGATGTCGTCGCGATCCAGAGCACCCACTAACGGGTCATTCACTGCTTGCCGAATAGCAACGATTTTAGGTGTCTTATCATCGGCAAGATCGGCAGGGCGCAAAAGTCCTGTTGCACCGAAAGCTGCAGCGGTCTCCAAAATCTCAGCATCATCGCTGCTTACAAAAATGCCATCGATAAAGGAACACTGCTTACATGCATCGATAGTGTAGGCAATGAGAGGCTTTCCGTTGAAAGGGTAAATGTTCTTTTTCGGAAGTCGCTTTGAGCCGCCGCGCGCAGGTATTATGACAATCGTTCTCATAGGTGATTGAGCATGTCGTTGGTTATGATCTCGGCACCGTTCGATGCAATTTCATGTTCGTTCATCATGCTCTTGATCATGTTGTATTCATGCTTCAAAAAGGATGGCAAATAGTTGCCTAAATCGCTTTCGAATGTTTGCATCGAAATGAATGAACCCAGGTGTTGTTTCTTAAGCAATAGAATGTTTTCGTTCATTTCCGGATTCATCGCTTCACCGATGAGCAGCATCGGGGTGCGCAATCCAATACATTCCGAAATAGTGTTGAACCCTGCACGACCAATTACGAGGTCCATGTTGGCTACATAGTCAACCATCAATGCTTGCTGAGGAATGTGTCGCACGTTGGCCTGGTCGGTTTCAAATTTCGATGAAACGAAAAAGAGAAAATCATCGAGTGTTGCTACAGATTCGAGCGCTCTGCGAATAGACTCGCTCAAAACACCCGCTCCGCTATCCATGATGAGCACCTTGAATTTACCATCTTCATCTACTTCCTTATGGTCAATTTTGCTGTGCAGTATCAGGGGAACTTCAAGGGCTTTTCCTTTGTAGTGTTGAATGATTTCTTCTGGAGTGAAGGGAGGGAAATACAATCGTGTGGCTTGGTCGGCCATCGACATGAAGTGTCTGATAACATTCGTGTTTACCGGTGGTGGATACAGTTTCGAGAAGAACCAATCCCAGGTAAAGTGCGCTACGCCGAAGGTCTTAACACCCATTTTTTTGCCTATCGGAAAAGCTTCGTAAACAAAGTCGCTGAGAATAGCATCGTAGTTGAATTCGCTGCATTCCGACTCCACAAATCGATTCGATTGCGTGATGTAGTCTTCGTATCGGTTGGCAATCTTAATTAGATCGGGCGAACCGTTCGGCTGCTTGTCCCACTGAATGTTGTTAAACCGCTTGATGAGTTTTGCTCCCGGTATGTAATTGCCTGCTGCTTCAATATGAGCCTCAGTTTGCAGCGTAAGGTCAAGATTGCTGACAGATTCGCGCAGCACTTCCACTATTGCGCGCTGACGCACAATGTGACCAAAGCCTTCGTCGGAAAGATATACCTTGAAATGCATGTTAAATCTGTGTCCGGCAAATGTACTGTCTTATGCTTTGGGATCTCTTATGTCATTCCCGGCAATTGCCCATTCGCTAAGTCCACCTTTCAGATGTGCTATGCGCATGTCGGGCCTCTTGGAGGCTAAGACGCGCGAAACAGCATCGGATTGAATGCCATGGTTGCAATAGAGCAATACGGACTTCACATGTGAGAGCTCAAGCAGCCACTGATTCAATTCACCGGCCGGTCGGCAGATGCCCCCAATGTTGTAATCGTTGTGCTCGTATTGTTCCCTGACATCGACGAGGGTAATCTCAGTATCGTGCGCGAGCATCTTTTGCGCTTCATCAACCGTGAGTGCGCGAATGGAAGCATCGACGCTCCCGGAGCGGCTGGATGGAGCTATTTCAATGCTGTATGTTTGACAACTGGCCCCGTCATATCGTATGAGACGGCCATCGCTTGCGGTCTTGCCTGTAGCCAGAAATTCGATTATTCCCGCGGCCATCATGCAGCCCACTATTCCTGCAACCGGTCCGAGTATCCCTTCTTCGGAGCAATTTCCAATTCTATCGGAAACAGGCGGGATGGGGTAGGCATCGGAATATTGTGTGCGGGCTCGTCCGTTGAAAAGCGAAAGTTGTCCCTCCATGCGGTGCAGAGCACCAAACATCACCGGAATTCGATGCGCCTCTGTAAATCTGCCGATTTCATACCGCGCAACAAAATTGTCGGTGCAGTCCGCAATCAAATCGACACCGACTGTAATTTCTGCCAATTGCCCGAAGTCTACTTTTTCCACTATACTCTTCACCTGGAGCTCGGG
>CALQJP020000305.1 GCA_943330925.2 Chryseobacterium gleum | reverse complement strand
GCGTCCCCAAAAAAGAGCGCTATGATGATTACCATTACGCTTCCCGACGGTTCGAAGCGGGAAGTTGAAAAAGGCACCACTGCCATGCAGGTCGCACAGTCGATCAGCGAAGGTCTTGCCCGCAACGTGTTGAGTGCAGAAGTAAATGGCGAAGTCATCGATGCTACGCGCCCTATCGATGCGGATGCAACGTTGAAGTTGTATACCTGGAACGATGACGCGGGTAAGAGCACCCTGTGGCACTCATCGGCGCACTTGATGGCCGAGGCGCTCGAGTCACACTACCCGGGCATCAAGCTGGCTATCGGGCCGCCTATCGAAAACGGTTTCTACTACGATGTGGACTTTGGTGATACCGAATTCTCTCAAGCCGATTTCGCCAAGGTCGAAAAGACCATGCTCGAACTCGCGCGTCAGAAGAATGAATACCTCCGCAAAGAAGTGTCGAAGGCCGATGCCATTCAATACTTCCGCGAGAAGGGAGATCAATACAAACTAGAGCTTATCGACGGATTGGAAGACGGTCAAATCACCTTCTACACGCAAGGTAATTTCACCGACTTGTGCCGCGGTCCACACATTCCGAACACCGGTTTCATCAAGGCGGCTAAGCTGCTCAACGTAGCCGGTGCCTACTGGCGCGGCGATGAAAAAAACAAGATGCTCACCCGCGTCTACGCCATCACCTTCCCGAAGCAATCGGAACTGGAGGATTATTTGAAACTCCTGGAGGAAGCCCGCAAGCGCGACCACCGCAAACTCGGAAAAGAACTCGGACTGTTTGCCTTCTCGCAAAAGGTTGGTAGCGGTCTGCCGCTGTGGTTGCCGAAAGGCACCGACTTGCGCATGCGCCTCACGGCATTCCTCACAGACGCACAAAAGAAAATGGGCTATTTGCAGGTAATCACTCCGCATATTGGCTCGAAGGAACTTTACGAAACCAGCGGTCACTGGGAGAAATACGGTAAGGATAGCTTCCAGCCCATCCACACTCCTCAAGAGGGTGAGATGTACATGCTGAAGCCGATGAACTGCCCGCACCACTGCGAGATTTTCAAAACAGAACCCCGCTCATACCGCGATTTGCCGTTGCGTCTAGCGGAGTTTGGAACCGTATATCGCTACGAGCAAACAGGTGAACTTCACGGCCTCACCCGTGTGCGCGGATTCACCCAAGACGATGCGCACATTTTCTGCACGGTTGACCAGGTGAAGGAAGAAGTAGGGAAGGTGATCGACCTCGTGTTGTACATCTTCAAAACCCTCGACTTCCCGGACTTCCTCGCGCAGGTTTCCCTTCGCGACCCCGGTAATCCGTCGAAGTACATAGGTTCAGACGCCAATTGGGAAGCAGCAGAGCGCGGCATCCAGGAAGTGGCCAAGGAAAAGGGACTGAAGACCGTGGTGGAATATGGCGAGGCTGCCTTCTACGGCCCCAAGCTCGACTTCATGGTGCGCGATGCCATTGGTCGCCGCTGGCAGTTGGGAACGGTGCAGATCGACTACAACTTGCCCGAGCGTTTTGAACTGGAGTACACGGGTGCTGACAACCAGAAACACAGACCCGTGATGATTCACAGAGCCCCCTTCGGATCGATGGAGCGCTTTGTGGCCATTCTCATTGAACACTGCGCCGGACAATTCCCGCTGTGGCTCACACCGGAGCAGGTGAAAATCCTTCCGGTATCAGAAAAATACAATGATTACGCTCAGAGTGTAGCAAAATCGTTAATTTCTTACGATATTCGCGCCCTCGTTGACGAAAGGAACGAAAAAGTTGGGAAGAAAATTCGCGACGCGGAAATGGAGAAAGTGCCTTACATGTTGGTAGTTGGTGAAGAAGAACAAGGCGCAGGAACTGTATCGGCTCGTAAAAAAGGGGAGGGAGACATTGGCTCTTTGGCCATTGCAGCTTTCGCCAACAAAGTGAACGAAGAAGTAAAAGCCATGCTGTCTGCGCAGTAAGGCAATTGATAGAAGTAAAACGTAAAACAGGAGGAACCATTAACTCACCGCAAAACAGGGCTATGAGAGGTCGCCGATCACTCGAACCCGAACATAAGCTAAACGAAAAAATCACCGCCGCAGAAGTGCGACTGGTGGGTGAAAATATTGAGCAAGGCGTTTATACACGCGCCGAAGCGTTGCGTATGGCGCAAGACCTGGAGCTCGACCTTATCGAGATTTCAGGAAATGCAGTGCCGCCTGTTTGTCGTATCTATGATTACAGAAAATTTCTGTATGACCAGAAAAAGAAGATGAAGGAGATTAAGGCCAAGCAAACGAATGTAACTACCAAGGAAATTCGTTTCGGCCCCAACACCGACGATCACGACTTTGACTTCAAGCTGAAGCACGCGAAAGCGTTCTTGCTCGAAGGAGCGAAAGTGAGAGCCTATGTGCATTTCAAAGGCCGCTCAATCGTGTACAAGGATCGCGGGGAAATACTATTGACGCGTTTCATTCAGGAACTCATGGAATACGGTCTTCCTGAACAAATGCCGAAGCTCGACGGAAAGAGAATGTTTATCATTATCAATCCGAAGAAAAAATAACAACGGAAGTAATTTTTAATAATCAATACAATGCCTAAATCAAAAACCAAGTCCGGCGCGAAGAAGCGATTCAAGCTCACCGGCACAGGAAAGATTAAGCACAAGAAGGCGTACAAGAGACACATCCTCACCAAGAAGGAGACCGCGCGCAAGCGTGCCCTTGGTAACGATGCTATCGTGCACCCCGCTGATGCTAAATCAATCAAGAGACAATTGCTCGTCCCTTAAAATAGAGCAGGTAAGTTTAACCCGACAATTGGTCTTAAGAGCAGCGTAAACAACTGCCGCCAACGTCAAAAAACAACAACACTATGCCACGCAGTAAAAATGCAGTAGCCTCCAGAGCCAGGAGAAGAAAAGTCTTAAAGATGGCTAAAGGGTATTTCGGTTCACGTAAGAACGTATGGACCGTTGCCAAAAACGCAGTAGAAAAAGCATTGACCTACGCCTACATAGGTCGTAAACAAAAGAAGCGTAATTTCCGCTCTTTGTGGATTGCTCGTATCAACGCAGGTGTGCGTCCGCATGGAATGTCATACTCTGAGTTCATGGGTAAGGTGCACAAAAACGGTGTTGAACTCAATCGTAAGGTGCTTGCCGACTTGGCAATGAACCACCCCGAAGCGTTCAAAGCTGTTGTCGACAAAGTGAAATAAGGGATAACACCCCTAACCATATTGAGAAAGCGCACTTCGGTGCGCTTTTTTTTATATTATTCAGAAATGCAACAGTTCGCTGACCCGTTGCAGCGCGCCCCTTTGATTACATTTGTCTCAACTCAAAAAACACGTTCTATGAAGTCGGCAGTCGTTCAAGCTATTTGTTTTTCTTATGTCTT
>CALQJP020000304.1 GCA_943330925.2 Chryseobacterium gleum | reverse complement strand
TGGGTGAATTTATCAAGCCCATTCCAAAACGCAACAATTGAAGATTGGGACAGCGGTAATCTGGTTACATCCGGATTTCCTGGATCTGACGCGCCGAGTTTTCCGTTCAACAGCTTCCTTCATTACGACGAAACGTTGACCGGTGGTGTAGACAATGGACATGTTGGTGCAACAAATTCCAGTAACCCATTGGTTCCCGGCGTTGGATATCGCTCCTGGTATGGCAATGGTGCCCGCACAATTCAAGCACGCGGAACCATCAATAATGGCAATGTGAATTTGCCGGTGACCTACACCAACAATGGAAACGCATCGGCCGACGGATGGAATCTGGTAGGTAACCCGTATCCCGCTACCATAGACTGGACCGCCGAGGATTGGGTGAAAACCAATATGGCCGATGCCGTTTATGTTTGGCGTTCGAATATCAATCAATACGCTGCATTTGTGAATGGCGTTGCTACCAATGGCGGTAGTCCTTTGATCGCCTCGGGCCAATCGTTCTTTGTGCAGGCCAGCGGTGCCAACCCGGTGTTGACTGTCAAGGAGGATTGCAAATCAAAAGACCGCGGTACTTTCCGCTCAGCAGATGCTCCTCGTGAATACATGTCGCTTCGAATGCACATGGGCGATTGGCAGGATGAAACCGTTCTCATGGCGCATGAGTCTGCTACAAAATCGTTCGACGACGCCTTCGACGCTAAGAAATTGCGAAGCCTTGTTGCGGAAGCACCTTACTTGGCTACCATCGACGATAATGGTCAAAACTTATCGATCAATAGTATTCGCATGATGGGTGAAGAGCAGATTATTCCTATTCGCATCGAAGCAGGTGTAACCGGTGTATATACCCTCGAGGTTTCGGGCCTGGAAGCGTTTACAAAAGGTGCATGTGTAACCTTGGAAGAGATTTTCACGCATACATCGTACGTGCTGGCCGAAGGTGAATCAATTGAACTGCCTCTGGAAGCAGGTGATCATACACTGCGCTATCAATTGCGCATCGGAGCTGCAGCGTTGTCGAATGTAACCGGTGCTGGCTGTTCATCCAATAAAGGTGGCAGCGCTGAGGTTGTTCTTCCTGTAAACAGTACTTCAGTAGTAGAATGGATGAATGATCAAGGTCAAATGTTCGCAACTACTGCTCCTGTGGATGGAATTGCGAAAGTGGAGTCGCTGGTTGCTGGCAGTTACACTGCGCGTATAACCAACAATGGCGCATGCGGAACAACCTCTTTCGACTTCGAAGTATTGCAACTGAACAAACTGGGAGCGTCGGCTGCGGTTATTCCATCGAGCTGCGAGAATACGGATGACGGAGGTATCTCCATCAGTATAAGCGGCGGCGAAGCCCCATACAATGTGGCTTGGAACAATGGCGCAGAAGGTTCTTCCATTGATAATGCAACTGCAGGTGAATATGTAGCGCACATTACTGACAGCAATGGTTGCGAAGGTACCTTCCAGTTTGAGGTACAATCGGTGAGCAAATTGTTGAGCAAATTCGAGGTATCACACGAGCAAGTTGAGTTGGTTAATGGAGAAGCGAAAGTTGATTTTACCAACGTCAGCGAAAACGCGGATGTATACGACTGGAATTTTGGTGACGGCAGCGAGCAATCGTCAGACGAGCACCCCACCCACTCTTATTTGAGTGCGGGTAATTATGAAGTAATGCTCAAGGCAACCTACTTCAATTGCGAAGCAGTGAGCACACGCACTGTGGCGGTAACCGACAACAGCCAGGCGGAAGAGTTTGCCGGTGATGTGTTGGCTACGTTGACTGATCGCGGTGTGCAGGTAACTTTCTTGTTCGATGAAATGAAGAACATCCGCATCAATGCATACAATGTGCTGGGTCAGCAATTGATTGAGCCAATTGTAGGCGAATTTGGAAGTCAAACCATCCTGTTCAGCGATCGTCGATATGCAGCCAATGCGCTCATTGAAGTGACCGATCTGAATAGCGGTGAAAAAGCGTTGATTCGTTTGGGAAGATAAACTGATAACTATCGTGATGTGTTAAATGGTCTCGGCTTGCCGAGACCATTTTTTTTTCATCTTTGCAACATGGATCAAGGTCTGTTCGAAACACTTCTATACATCTTCATCATCCTGGCGGTTTCAATCACCGGGCTGGTGCTGTATCGAAAGGAGGTTTCATTTTTATTCAAGGCAAAAAAATGCAGCGGCCGAATTGTAAATTGGATGTCGGCAGTAATTGGTGGAAAGCGCTATTATTTTCCCATGATAGAATTCACGCCCCACGGTTTCGAACGCCAGTTGTTTCGTGCGGAAGACCGTTGCGAGGGAGAGCCCATGTTTGATCCTGGAACGGAGGTCATGGTAAAATATCTCGAGACGGATTTGGAATACCGTAAGGTGATTTATCCCAAGAAGTAATTACGCCTTAACGCCGGCTTTCAAGCAGGTGAGCAAGTGAATGGCTCGTTTCAACTCAGTAACATGGTCGAACGACATGCGCAAGCTTTTTTCCTTTTCATACATCTTTCCTGTATTCGGGTTGTGCTTGATGAATTCCAGAACAAATGAGAATTTCTCACTTTGATAAAACGGAGAGTTTTCTTGCGATATGAAGTAACCGATCATTTTGCCGCTTTTTAGAACAAGTTTTTCAAAACCGATTTCACGCGCAAGCCATCGCAAGCGCATCGTTTCAATCAACGATATGGTGGGTTTTGGAATTTCGCCGAATCGGTCGATCAACTGCTGAGTGAAAATTTCCATTCCCTCTTCTGAGTTGATATCATCAAGTTCCTTGTACAACGCAATGCGCTCAGAGATGCTGCTAACGTATTCGTCCGGAATCAGAATTTCGAAATCGGTTTCGAGAATTGTTTCACGCACATAATTCTGCGAGCGCTGAATCTCTTCCTCATACAGTTCTTTGAAGTGTTCTTGTTTCAACTCATCGATTGCTTCATTGAGAATTTTCTGATAGGTTTCAAAACCAATATCATTGATGAATCCGCTCTGCTCTCCTCCCAGCAGATTGCCTGCGCCTCGTATATCCAGATCTCGCATTGCAATGTGCAGCCCCGAACCCAGATCGCTGAATTGCTCAATTGCCGTTAGGCGTTTTCGGGCGTCTTCAGTAAGCAAGTGCAACGGTGGACTGAGTAAGTAGCAAAATGCATGTTTGTTGTTTCGACCTACACGCCCACGCAACTGGTGCAAGTCGCTCATGCCGAAATGATGTGCATCGTTGATGATAATCGTATTTGCGTTCGGAATATCGATTCCACTTTCTACAATCGCAGTACTCACAAGCACATCGAATGCACCTTCAATAAATTCAGACATCACTTCTTCCAGCTCTTCGCCCTTCATCTGTCCGTGCGCGGTTGCAACGCGCGCATCGGGGCACAGGCGCTGTATCAT
>CALQJP020000303.1 GCA_943330925.2 Chryseobacterium gleum | reverse complement strand
TCGGTTGATACTAGACAAGTTGGAGGACCGGTCAGACAAGCGTCTCACCTTTATTCACAACACACTGCAAGGCATCAATCGTCAACTGCAAGAGCTGGGCAGCACCCTGCGCAGTTATTACGGAGAGCCAGAACACATATGGCAAGACATCTTGAGCGAATACGCAGTTAGCGATGTCTACTGCAACCGTGATTACGAGCCCTATGCCCAACAGCGTGACCGCTCGGTTCATGAATTTCTTTCCGCTAAGGGTGTGTCCATGCATGGATACAAAGACCACGTCATCTTCGAAAAGCAGGAAGTCGTGAAGGATGATGGCCTGCCATACACCGTTTTTACACCGTACAGCAAAAAGTGGAAAGCCAAACTCACCGCACACTCCTTTGATGCCTTCAACAGCACGCCCTCTGCACACCAATTGCTGGCAACTGATCCACAGGAAGTGCTCTCGCTCGAATCGATGGGCTTTGAAGCAACTGAATTCGTTGACTTTCCTACCTCGGAAGTATCCTTGAATACCGTGCGCAATTATCACGTCACGCGCGACATTCCTGCCATTGCAGGAACAACCCGATTGAGTTTACACCTGCGATTTGGAACTGTGAGCATTCGTCGACTTGCTGAAATAGCACATCGCGAAAATGAGAAATGGTTGAATGAGCTCATCTGGCGCGACTTCTATCAAATGATTCTCTATCACTATCCCACAACTACCACACATGCTTTCAAGCCGGCTTACGATCGAATACCCTGGAGAAATGCCCCTGAGGAATTCAACGCATGGTGCGAAGGGAAAACGGGTTACCCTATCGTGGATGCGGGCATGCGGGAATTGAATGCAACCGGTTTTATGCATAACAGAGTGCGCATGATTGTGGCCAGTTTTCTCACCAAGCACCTTCTTATCGATTGGCGCCTGGGCGAGCGCTATTTCGCCAAACAACTACTCGACTTTGATTTAGCAAGCAATGTGGGCGGCTGGCAGTGGGCCGCCAGCAGCGGCTGTGATGCAGCCCCCTACTTCCGTGTTTTCAATCCCGCTCTTCAAACAGAAAAATTCGATAAGGAGCTGCACTACATCCGGAAGTGGGTTCCTGAATTGGAAACCGCGAAATACCCAAAGCCTATCGTTGATCATGCATTTGCACGCGATCGCGTGCTGAAGGTATTCAAGGCAGCCCTGCAGCGCGATTAGAATAAAGACTAGATTTGATGTATGGAAACCCTCTTCGCAGGAACTCGAGTACTCGACCTTTCTACCGTATTGGCAGGCCCATCGGTTGCTACATTCTTTGCTGAGTTAGGAGCAACGGTAATCAAAGTGGAGAACCCTCGCACCAAAGGCGATGTTACCCGCTCGTGGAAGCTGAGTTCGGAAAACGCGGCATCCGATATCAGTGCCTATTTCGCTTCGGTGAACTACCGAAAATCGTATGTATGGATTGACTTTTCGGCTAACGATAGTAGACCACAACTGGAAGAGCTCATCCGAACAAGCGACATCATCATTACCAATTTCAAAGAAGGCGACGATCTAAAGTTTAAGCTCACATCATCGGATGTTCATGGAATACAACCGAAAGCGATTATCGCATCCTTGAAGGGATTTCAATCACATCCGAGTCGCATCGCATACGACGTAGTGCTTCAAGCCGAATGTGGTTTCATGTTCATGAACGGAACGGAGCAAAGCGGCCCGTTGAAAATGCCGGTAGCGCTTATCGATGTAATAGCCGCTCATCAGTTGAAAGAAGGCATTCTTTGCGCATTACTGCGCCGCGCAGAAACAGGAAAAGGCAGCACGGTTCGAGTTACGTTAGAGGAAGCTGCGCTATCCGCATTGGCCAATCAAGCCAGCAATTACCTCATGGCCGGGCACATAGCGCAGGCCGCAGGTTCGCTCCATCCGAATATTGCACCCTACGGCGAAACCTTCCGATGTTCCGACAACAAGCGCTTGGTTTTAGCGGTAGGAAGCGATGCGCAATTCAATAGACTTTGTGAAGTTGTGGGTTTTGAAGAGCTTAAAAACGATGTCCGTTTTTCCATGAATCAAAACAGGGTTGTAAACAGACAAGCCCTGGCAGATGCGCTTCAAGAAGCATTCGAATTGAACGCGCGCGACTATTGGATGCAGCGTCTCATGGAAGGTGGAATACCTGCAGGCGCCATTCGTTCTATGGACGAAGTAATGGAAACCGGTGCAGCAAAACAGATGATTCGCGAGGAAATCATATTTGATCAACCCACCCGCAGGATGAGCTCAATTGCATTTAGACTGGAATCTTGATTTCGTACGATTTCCCCGCAGCGACCTTCAGATAGTTTTCACGCAACCACGGGTTATACCATTTCAAGAGCTTGTATGTTGTTCCCTGCTCTTTGGCAAATGCCGCCAAATCCGAAACACTGGTTGTAACCTGTATCGAGTTATACTGAAACGGCTCATAGAGCTCTGCCGGCCTCAACACAAAGCCATATTGATCAGCATGATTGAAAATTTCCTTCATTGCGAGAATGCGATACACGTAGCGCGCCGTTTCTTCATTGAGCAATAAATCCCAATACGTATTTTGGTATTGCTGACCTGCTCTCCGTTGAAGACCTCCCATTCCCATGTTATAGGATGCAGCCGCCATGACCCATGACCCATGAATATCATAAGCATCTTTCAAATAGTGACAAGCAGCATAGGTGCTCTTCTCGACGTCATAACGCTCATCCACTTGCTCATCGATTTCCAGGCCGTAACCCTTTCCGGTTTCTTCCAGGATTTGCCAGAAACCCTTTGCACCTGCCGGTGATGAAGCGTTGGAAAGCGCGCTTTCAATTACAGCCAGGTATTTAAAATCATCCGGTATTTCATTGGCCTTCAGAATGGGTTCGATAACCGGAAACCAGCGATAGGCGCGTTTTATAGCAAGAAGAGTATTGCTGTGCCAATAAGTGTTTACAAGCAGTTCTCTGTCCAGGCTTTCACGCACATCGGGGCGGTCCATGGGAACCGGTTCACCCGCAAAATCAATTTTTTCGGGGAGTGGCATTGCGAAGATTCGATACTCTCCATTGATAAAATGGCGGTAAGCATCATTTTCCGACTTTGTAGGTTTTGACCTGTCAACAAAAGCAACGAGAGCCAGCGCGATTAACGAAACAAGCAATCCGACGATCGCTGCTATTCCATATAAGCGTGCATTCATGATTCGAATCAGAAAAAGGGAGTTTCAAATTCACTGAGAAGCATTGCCTGTTCATCGCGGGGCGACAGCAAGGGAGAATCGCAACCCCAATTAATAGCAATTGCTGCATCATTCCAGCGAATGCTTCGTTCTAGCTCCTTGCTATAGTAATTCGTGCATTTATAACTGAAAATAGTATCGTCTTCCAAGACCAGAAAACCATGA
>CALQJP020000302.1 GCA_943330925.2 Chryseobacterium gleum | reverse complement strand
AGGGGGTGTCACCATTCACTCCATGTTCCAGTTGCCACTAGGTACGTTTCTGCCCGATCGCACCCCTTCCGGACAATTCTCGTCAGAAGCCAACATCTATACACAGTTCACCCTCTCGCGCAAACATCCCATCAGCGCCCTGAAAAAGCAAGTGCTTCGCAGCCTCGATTTACTCATTATAGACGAGGTGAGTATGCTGCGCGCAGATGTGCTCGATGCGATTGACTACCGCATGCGCAGTGTTCGGGGCAATTTTTCGCGTGCATTCGGTGGTGTGCAAGTGCTCATGATTGGCGATTTGTTTCAGCTGCCGCCCATCGTGAAAGACCATGAATGGGGCCTGCTGAAACGCTATTACCACAGTGCTCATTTCTTCGAAGCAATGGCACTCCAATCGGAGGGGTTTGTATACATAGAGCTCGATAAAATATACCGACAGTCCGATCAGCGTTTCATAGAACTACTCAATAACCTGCGCGAGAATGCAACTTCGGCAGACGACATTGCGCTGCTCAACAGCTACTATCGTCCGCAGGCTGAGCAGGAGCAGGGTGTAATTACTCTCACTACGCATAACTACAAGGCTGACGACATGAACATGGCTCAGCTGCGGAGGTTGTCGGGACACTCGTTTACATACCAAGCGGCAATAGATAAGGACTTCCCGGAGTCGATGTATCCGCTGCCACAGAAGCTTGAACTCAAGGACGGCGCGCAAGTCATGTTTGTGCGCAACGACAGCAACGGTGGACGTTTCTTCAACGGCATGCTGGCAACGGTGTGCGAGTTGGACGAGAAGGCCATTAAGGTGCGCGTTATTGATAGCGGTATCGTGCTCGATGTTCCGCGTGAACAATGGGAAAACAAAAAGTATTCAGTGAGTGCTTCCACCCGCGACTTGGATGAGGAGGTGGTGGGTACGTTCAGTCAGTTTCCCATTAAGCTGGCGTGGGCTGTAACCGTTCACAAGAGTCAGGGCCTCACATTCGATCGTGCTGTAATCGATGTGGGTCAGGCATTTGCGTCCGGTCAAGTCTATGTGGCGCTATCTCGACTGCGCTCACTCGATGGGTTGATTCTCAAAACACGCATAGATCCTTCGGTGATTAGCAATGATGCCCTGGTGGTGAATTTTTCTAAAACCAAACATGCGATGGAGCAATTACAGCAGATGCTTCATGAACGAAGAATACATTACATACACGACTTGATTGCGAGTACCTTTCTGTTTACACAGCTCACACAAGACCTGGATCGAATCGTAAAGGAAGGCGACGATACATCCGAATTCGATGATGCTTCGATGAAACCTTTGTTGCAAGTGTTGCGCGAAGCCGTGCATGCTGAAGAGGTCAACACATCGAAGTTTGTTCAACAACTCCGCTACTTGTTGCAGCAGGAAGAGTTTGATGCGCTGCGTGAGCGCCTCGAGAAGGGGAGTAGCTACTACACTGCACTTTTAAGTTCGCATATTGCCCGTTTGTTGCTTCACATGCAACAGATGCAATGGCGAACCGGAGTAAAGGCGTATATGACAACATTGGGCGAGGTCGATCAGTTGATGATGAGGAAATACGAGGACATTCAAAAGTCTGTCATCATCATTCAGGGCTTGCTTAATCGGTCGAGTTTTATTGATGTGTCGGCCATAGACACTCAGCGCGAAGCTATTCGAAATGGTTGGTTGGAATCAGCGCGCATTGCCGCACAAGCTTCACGTTCATCTGCTGCTGAAGCCGACAGAACGTATGCGGGAAAGAAAAAAGGACGGAAGCAAGGCAACAGCACAAAGTCAACTGCCGGTTCGAAGAGCGGTAAAAAGGATACCGTAGAACACAGCCTGGAAATGTTCCGCTTGGGAAAGACGATAGAGGACATCGCAGCTGAGCGCACTCTTGCTGTTTCAACGATTGAATCACATTTGGCCAAGGCTATTGCTTCGTCGCGACTCGAACTGAGCGATTACGTTGCCGCCGACGAGAGCGCAGAAATTGAAGCGGCGATATCGGAGTTCGGCACCGACGGCCTGCGCGGTGTGTTCGATGCGCTGGATGGTAAGTTCAGTTTTGGCAAACTGCGCGCGGTTGCAGCGCATTTGAATCGGGAAATTTAAATGGGTACTGGATAATGGATACTGAGTACTGAGTACTGGGTACTGAATACTGAATACTGGGCACTGAATACCTCATTCGGCTGCAGCGCGCCATTGTATTGCAATCCCTAATACCTAACCCCTTGTACCTAACCCCTTGTACCTAACCCCTAATAACTAATACCTAATACCTAATACCTAATACCTAGTAGCCAGTCCCCAGTCCTCAGTCCCCACTCCCCAGTCCCCATTAATACCTGAGCCACTTCCACAACTCCTTGTAAGACGGCTTCTTCCCATACATCAAAATACCCACTCGATAGATCTTCGCAGCGAGCCAAGTGAAGAAAAAGATGCTGGCGACGAGCACGAGAATAGAAATTAGTTTAAGCCCAATGGATACGCCAATGGCCGTTTTTACCATCATCACAATGGGTGAGGTGAGGGGCACAATGGCGAAAATTTCACCAATACTGCTCTCCGGGTTTTCAATCATCATCGTCGATACGATGTAGCCAAAAATCAAGGGCAAGGTAACGGGCATCATAAACTGTTGTGTGTCGGTCTCGTTGTCGACGCTTGCTCCGATTGCTGCGAAAAGGGCCCCATAAAGCAAATAGCCGCACACGAAGAAGATGAGGAACGATGCAATCACATCAACCCATGCTACTTCATTAATAACAGCCAGTAGTTCCGTTTGCATTTCCCCGGCTTCGCTAGCATCAGTCATGTTTTGAGCTTCGATGGTGCCGCCTGTTTGAATCATGGCAAGTTGTTCCTTTTGCTTGTCGAGCAATTGCTTTTGCAAAGCACCAACTCCAAAGGCTGATATCGCTGCTGTGAGTCCTACCCAAATTAAAAACTGTGTGAGTCCTACCAGTCCGATACCTATGATTTTACCCATCATCAGTTGAAAGGGTTTTACACTGGATATGATGACCTCCACGATGCGGTTGGTTTTTTCTTCCATCACACCCCGCATCACTTGAACTCCGTAGAAGAAAATGAAGAAGTAGATGATGAGCGCAAACCCAAATCCAATCATCGCTTTCACCGAAGTGAGGTCTTCTTTGTCGCCAGCGCTTGGCTTGATTACGTTGATGTCGACCGACTGGCGGATGCTCTTATACGTTTCGATGGTGATGTTGTTTTGCTTGGCCCGATACAACTCCAGCGCATCTTCAATGTCGCCGGCCACACGGTTCTGAATGGTCATGCTCGGTGTCTTCTCCGCAAACATTTCAACCTTTCCATCAGTATAGGAGATGGCCGAAAGTTGAACTACTGCGGTATAGATACCCGATTCAAGTTCAGCGGT
>CALQJP020000301.1 GCA_943330925.2 Chryseobacterium gleum | reverse complement strand
TGTGCAATAACGACACGCTCGCGCACAAGCAGTCCTTCCGTTCCAATTCGATCCAAGACGTAAACGCCTTCTGCAAGCGAGCTCGTGTTGAACGCTGCACTTGTAATGTCTGCTACCTTTCTTCCGTCCAGGGTATAGAGGGCACACAACGTTTGCCCGTTTGCATTCGGTATGAACAATTGGTGATCGGCAGGATTCGGATATGCGTTCAGCTCCTCTTGACCAACAATTTCTTCGGTGCTGCTTAAAATTTCATGATAGGTGCAATCGAATGTTTCATTGCATACCAAACCGTGCAAGAATCCGCTCATGAGCGAGAGCGTATAGTCGTATTCAGTTGGGTTGCCCAAGTAGGGCACGTGTCCGCCGCCCGGTGTTACGTGGTAGCAATGTTCAACTCCCACTTCATCCATCCGATCAGCGATGAAGTTGCTGCCCTCAATCGTTGTAACGTCGATGAGACCGAAAAGAACGAACGTTGCCGAGTCGATGGTAACGGTGAGGTCGGCATCGCCGTGAAACATACACGCCGGAGTGGTATCGCCTGCGTCGACCCAGTCGCTGTCGCCCATGGCACCTGATACGGGCAGAATGCCTGCAACCTCGCTTGAGTAGCCCGGGTTGCCGCTTTCACCTTCCAGGCCGCCTTCCAGGCCGGGTATGGTCATGTCGAGCCACGAAGGGATTTCATTTTCATCCATGTAGGCCAAATGCAGGGCCATGAATCCACCGGCTGAGGCACCGCCTACGAAAATCTGTTCGGGGTTGATGCGGTAGGTGTTGCCTTCCGTATCGGCATTCTTGCGGAACCAGCGAATGGCAGCGCGCACATCTTGAATGGCGCGCAACAAGGCTTGTCCGTAGGGTACTTCCAAATCGGCTCCGAAGGGAATACCCACACGGTAGTTGATCGACGCAACCACATAGCCCATGCGAGCCAGGTCGGTGCAAAGCGGCAGCATATCGGCCGCAGCTTTATCGCCGCTCAGAAAATATCCGCCGTGGCACATAATGACCAAGGGGCGGTCAACCACAGCATCTCCAGCAGGTTCGTATACGTCCATTAAAAGTGATTCATTGGCTCCTTGGTAATTGATATTGGTTCCGTACTGAACATCGACAGTCGAATAGGTGTCTGAGAAAATGAAGTTCAGGTATCGGTTGCCGTCGCACTGAGCGGTGAGTTGCATTGAAACAGAGAGGAACAGAGCAGGTAGAATAAATTTCATAGGGTTGATTTATGCCTCAAACATAAAGGAAAATCGTTTGGTGCCGATTTCAGCGCGGTATTTAGTCAACCATTTCCTCATTAGGTTGTTATAGCACCGCAGCGTTTGACGTGTTATCTTCGCGGCGTTTAGGAAATTTGCATGATTGAAACCGACATCATAATTGTAGGAGCTGGTCCATGTGGCCTCTTCACCGTATTCGAAGCCGGACTGCTGAAGCTTCGTTGCCACCTCATCGATGCATTGCCGCAAGCCGGTGGGCAGCTTACTGAGATTTACCCCAAGAAGCCTATCTACGACATACCCGGTTTTCCGGAAGTACTGGCAGGCGACCTCATCGAGCATTTGATGAAGCAGGCGGCACCGTTCAAACCGGGCTTCACCTTGGGTGAGCGTTGTGAGACGTTTGAAAAAACAGACGATGGCCAGTTTATCGTAAAAACGAGCAGAGGCACACTGCACAAGGCTCCTGTAGTAGCTATTGCAGGCGGCTTGGGATGCTTTGAGCCGCGCAAGCCACCCATTTCGAACATCACAGACTTTGAAGACAAGGGTATCGAGTACATCGTGCGCGACCCGAATTTCTATCAGGGCAAACGCGTCATCATCAGCGGTGGTGGCGATAGCGCCCTCGACTGGTCTATATTCCTAGCCAATGGCGTAGCGAAAGAGGTAACCCTTATTCACCGCAGCAAGAGCTTCCGAGGCCACCCCGACAGTGTGCAGAAAGTGCTCGACATGGCGGCCATCGGAAAGATAAAACTGCTCACCGATGCCGAAGTGGTGGGGTTGCAGGGAGGCGATCGTTTGGAAGCAATCGAAGTAGATTCTCAGGCAGATGGCAAGCACATGCTCAGCACCGACCATTGGTTGCCGTTGTTTGGCTTGTCGCCCAAGCTGGGACCTCTTTCCGACTGGGGATTGAACATCGACAAGAATTCCATTGAAGTAAACACCTTCGACTACAGCACCAACGTGCCGGGCATTTATGCGATTGGTGATATCAATACGTATCCAGGCAAACTGAAACTGATACTGTGTGGCTTTCACGAGGCTACACTTATGGTGCAGAGTGCTTTCAAGCGCATCTACCCCGACAAGAATTATGTGTTGAAGTACACTACCGTAAATGGTGTAACCGGATTTTAAGTTTGAATTACATACGTTTCTTCTATGGAGAATATCATTCATATAACAGTTGTTGACCGCGAGGGTAAGGAGCATGTGCTCGAGGCACCAACCGACATGAACATGAACATGATGGAGTTGTGTAAGAGCTACGAACTCCCTGTGGAAGGCACTTGCGGTGGCATGGCCATGTGTGCCAGCTGCCACATGTATATTCTATCGGAACACCAACTTTCGGAGCGCAACGACGACGAAGAAGCCATGCTCGACCAGGCCTTTTTTGTGAAGAATAATTCGCGCCTTGGCTGCCAACTTCATTTGTCGAATGACATGGAAGGCCTCAAAGTGCAGCTTGCAGAAGTAGGAGGGTAGTACCTGTTCTATTTGCTTGTGGCAGCCTTTTGCTTCGTACCTTCGCCGGCCTTAAAACCTTATTCACGATTATGAAGCGAGTGCTAATTACCGGTGCGGCCGGATTTCTTGGATCACACCTGTGCGACCGTTTTATCAAGGAAGGATACCACGTCATTGGTATGGACAACTTGATAACGGGCGACCTCAAAAACATTGAGCATCTTTTTCCGCTCGAGCACTTTGAGTTCTACCACCACGACGTATCGAAGTTTATACACGTGCCAGGACCGCTCGACTATATTCTTCACTTTGCATCGCCGGCTAGTCCTATCGACTACCTGAAAATTCCGATTCAAACCTTGAAGGTGGGATCACTCGGAATTCACAACTGTTTGGGGTTGGCTAAAGTGAAAAATGCGCGTGTGCTCATAGCCAGCACGAGTGAAGTGTATGGCGACCCAACTGTTCACCCGCAAAAGGAAAGCTACTGGGGCAATGTGAATCCCGTTGGTCCACGCGGTGTGTACGATGAGGCCAAGCGTTTTCAGGAGGCTATGACCATGGCTTACCATACGTTTCACGGATTGGAAACCCGCATAGTGCGCATCTTCAACACGTATGGTCCGCGCATGCGACTCAATGATGGACGTGTATTGCCGGCCTTCATAGGGCAGGCTCTTCGCGGAGAAGACCTCACGGTGTTTGGTGATGG
>CALQJP020000300.1 GCA_943330925.2 Chryseobacterium gleum | reverse complement strand
TGATAGGTGTTGTCTGTGGCTCCGCCTTGGTTCACGGTGGAGAGAGATTCCGGACAACTATTGGGTGTTGGTGTAGCCTGCGAGTTTGTGCTGTTCGTAGGAAGGGTCGAAGTAAAAATAGTCCAAACGCCAAGCTGCGATCGAGTTACTTTGAAGGTTATTCCGTAATCCGTTAATGAGGTAGGAATGCCGCTAGTTGAGGTGAATAGGGTTGTAGCTGTTCCATTGTCGATTCGCTGCAAACGAATGAAGGAAGTACCGGTTTGGCCTAGCAAAATTCGATAACCATCCACGGTACCCGACTCCAAGTTCGATTCATTGGCATAGAGGTAAATGGCCTGTTGGTTATTCGCGTCCAGATCTGAAGGCGCACCGCCTACACCATCGCGTCCTACCCAGAAATACCATTCTTGCTGAGAATCCCACGTTGCGATTTGTGTGCTTATGTATTGAGAACCAGAACCGGATGCAACATTCAATTTCGGTGTGTGCGTTCTGTTGGCTTCACTACCGGTCAAGCCTGAAGTGGTGGAGTTGTTTGCAACCGTGAAATTAGCACCATCGCCGCTCCAGGTTGGAGAAGTGAAGTTCGAATCGCCGAAATAATCGTTTACCTCGTATTCAAAATAAGCTCTGTAATTGGCGCCTCCATTGCTGGAGAACTTGGTATTTGTGCATCCGCCCGAATCATCGCCGGTAGCTTCAAAATAAACTTCAATTACATACATGCCCGACTGGGTAAGGCCGCTCAAAAGATTCAAAGTAGAGCTGGGAACTGCGCGCCATTTCTGGTCGCCGGTGTTACTGACATCCGGACCACAGGCGCCTCCTGAACAATCCGTTCCACCGAAGTTACAGCAGAACGACAATGACAACGAGCTGAATGCGGGTGGAGTGTCACACGTGCGATAAACGCGGTAGCGCATGGTTGCCGTGCACACGTTGGACGCAGCGTTTTTGAAGGTCAAGACCTCAGCGAAGTTTACCTGAATAGTGCCTGCCGATGTGTATCGTCCAAAAAAGTTGTTTTGGAAATTGGGCGACAAACCATCGAGCTGGCAGTCGTAATAACCGCCGTTTACGCTAAGCCCCGATTTGTATATATCCCAGGCTGCACTAGCGTTTATGGTAATAAAAGCTAGGCAGACCAACAACAGCCCTTTAATCGTTTTCATTCGCATTAAATTTTAATCAAATCAAAAATAATTCTTCAGTTTTCAGAGGGTGGCTAAGATAAAACGAAAAACGAGAGACACCAACTAAAAAGCTTCATCTGCCAACTATTCGTTGTTATTTAATGAAGCCGTGATAATCAGACGCTTAAATCCAAGCAAGGTAGCCTGTGTCAACCAAAACTTAATACTTCGGAAATTCTGGCTAAAGTTTATGAACGGGCGCTTGTACTTGAGGCGCTTGTATCTACTTTTGACCGCTTGCTTAAAAAAAATAACGCATGAAAAAACTTCTACTCTTTGCAGCTGCTTCCTTTTCAGCAGTAAGCTTCAATGCTCAAAACAATTGCTTAGACGTCTTCATTTCGGAATATGTGGAGGGCTCTAACAACAACAAGGCTATTGAGCTCTACAATCCAACCCCCAACCCCATCGTGTTGGACGGCTTGTATTCCATGGGTCGCGATCGCGACGGAGCCGGAAACCCGATGCTCCTGCCAATAACCGGTGTTATCATGCCACACGAAGTGCGTGTATTTGCACTTGACAAACGTGACCTGGCCGGCACCGGCACAGAGGTTCCTCTCGATGCTGAACTGATTGCAGCAGCCGATACCTTCCTCAATCCCGTTTATGTTCAATCGAACTCACCAATGTATTTCAACGGTGATGATGCGTTTGTACTGGTTAAAAACGGAAATCAGATTCTCGATATCGTTGGTAAAATCGGTGAAGATCCGGGCGGCGGATGGTGGGTACCGGGCGACCCTGCTACACGCTGGTGGACGCAAGACAACACCATGATTCGTAAGCAAACCGTGTTAAACGGTGTAACCACAAACCCGGATGTATTCGATCCATCATTGGAATGGGACAGCTTGCCATCCAATACATACACCGAATTGGGTGAACACCTGTGCGATTGTGTCAACATCAATCCGAACGCAATCAACGAAAACGCAGGTGCTGCCTTCAGCATATTCCCCAACCCGGTATTGCAAGGTTCGTTTGCATTGAAGAGCGCTTCAACGATGGAGTCGGTATCGATTGTATCTGCCGATGGCCGTTTGATTGACCGCCGCAACCTGCAAGGCGTAACGTACACCAACATTGCATTTCCACAAGCGGAAGCCGGTGTTTACTTCATTGAAATCGTTTATACCGACGGCAGAAAAGCAATTCAGAAATTATTAGCACGCTAATCAAGATTTTGTTCCATAACGATAGAAAGGGGTTTTCAGCCCCTTTCTTTTGCTTCAAACATCAGGGTCTCATGAAACAGTCTCTCTTTTTCTTTCTAGGCGCTCTTATATCACTAACATCACTCGGGCAAGCCACCATCAGCGGACGTGTGCTCGATGGTGAAACAAATGAAGCCCTGCCGGGCGCCGTTGTAACCTTCGAAGACGGAGCAGGCACGACTACCGACCTGGACGGCAGCTACTCGTTGAAACTGAAAAACGGAACTTACCTGCTACGCGCAAGTTATGTGGGCATGGAGCCTATGTCGATTCCGGTAGAAGTTGAGGGTGAAAATCAGACGGTCGATTTTCTGCTGATTTCGGGCTCTACCATGAGCGAGGTGAATGTGACATCAGATATGGCGGTGGGGCGCAGAACTCCAGTTGCATTCAGCGACATCTCGTCGATCAAAATCAAAGAAGAACTTGCATCGCGCGACTTGCCCATGATCCTCAACACAACGCCTGGTGTATATGCTACGCAGTCGGGTGGTGGCGATGGCGATGCCCGTGTGAACATTCGCGGCTTCAACCAACGCAACGTTTCGGTGATGGTCGATGGTATACCCATGAACGACATGGAAAACGGATGGGTGTATTGGAGCAACTGGTTCGGCCTCGACAACGTCACTCAAAAAACACAGGTACAGCGAGGCTTAGGAGCTTCGAAACTCGCGGTTCCGTCTATTGGTGGTAACATCAACATCCTGACGCAAGGCATGGAAGAGAAGTTCAATGTGAAGCTCTCAACCGAACTGGGTAACAACAACAACATGCGCCAAGGCTTCGGCATTAACAGCGGTCGTTTGCGCGGCGGCTGGGGTGTTACCGCAGCTTTTTCTTACAAAACCAATGATGGCTGGGTAGAGCAGCTCAACTCAAAACAGGTTTTTTACTTTTTAAAAGTTCAAAAGCAGTTTGAGAAGCATGCGTTTTCACTTTCCGCCATGGGAAGCCCGCAAGAACACGATCAACGCTTGGGAAGAAATCGCATGTCATTTTACGACGTT
>CALQJP020000299.1 GCA_943330925.2 Chryseobacterium gleum | reverse complement strand
TCACCCAACGTGGGTCGGTGGGCAAGCGCAAGCCCAGCATCACTTTATTCGGATTGGAAGCCATGGGGCAAAAATACACCTCGGCTACGCTCGGTGACCGCGTTGTTGGGGACTGGAGACTGGGGACTGAGGACTGGGTTACGAATGGACAAGCCTTCATTGATGGTCTTCACTTCCGGTACTCAGTACCCAGTACTCAGTCCCCAGTACCCAGTACCCAGTACCCAGTACCCAGTAGCCCGCGCTTATAAGAATGCCATTCCACTGGCTAATGATAGAATCGCAAACACTTAGCAGGGTTGAAGATTAGTCAAGCTAGAGTATTCCATTATGGCGGAATAAATGCCAATACATGCAGAAACCTTCCTGTTCTGACAGAAGCAATTTTCGGCAGACTAGAGGAAACAAAACTTGTCACGCGGTTAATTATTATTTACCTTTGAAATGCTCTTCGAATGAAATGCTCCGAGTTGCTCCGTAAACTGAAACGCGCAGGTTGGATCGAAGTATCGCGACGGGGGTCGCATGTGAAATTGATGCACAAAGACCGAGATAGCATGATCATTTTTCCGGACCATGGGAGCGCTGAGCTTGGAAAAGGCTTACAACTTAAAATTATGAAGCAAGCAGGATTAAAAGAAGATTAGCTTATGCAAACCAAGAAAACCATGCAACAAAAAAGCCCCATCCCGTCGCGCATTACTTGGCAGCTCGAAGAAACGAAGACCGGATTTTCGGCCTATTCTGAAAAATATCCCATTTACTCAACTGCCCGTGATTTAGAATCACTCATGCCTCAGTTGAACGAGGCGGCGGCGCTTTACTTCGAAGTTCCGGAAGAAGAAGAAGCTCAATTTCGCCATACCCTTCATATCGACTTCCGAACGTTTTTCATTCACTATAAAATCCTAAATGCCCGCATCCTAGCCGAACGTATTGGCATGAGCTCGGCTCTGCTTTCGCAATATATCCGAGGAAAGAAGAACCCTTCTGTATCGCAATTGCAGCGCATCCGAAAAGGCATGCTACAGATATCAAGAGAACTCGCCGGGGTCAACCTTCATTGAATGAGGACTGGGTACTGAGTGCTGGGGACAGGAGACTGGGTACTGGGTGACGAATGGACAAGCCTTCATTGATGGTCTTCACTTTCGGTATTCAGTACCCAGTCCCCAGTCCCCACTGCTCAGTCCCCACTAATCAAAGCGGCTGTTCAAAACATAACTTCCCTCAGTACCCACAACCTCGTTATCATGCTACATTCGCAAAAAACGTTTTCTTCTCTTGAAAAATCAAAAACGCAAAGCAGGCGACTTTAAGAAGGACTTGCGCCGCGAAATCCTCGATATCTTCCAACGCCATCCGAAAAAACCCCTCAACCACAAACAAGTGGCAGCAGAGATGGGCATCAAAGACTCAGGAGTGCGCACACTTGTATACGAATTGCTGCGCACCGAAGCCGACAGCGGTAAGCTGAAGGAAATTGAACACGGTAAGTTCATGTTGCTGGCAGCCGAGCAAACCAGCTTACAAGGCGTCATTCAGATCACTAAATTCGGACGTGGATTTGTGAGTATCCCCGGCAATAAAGACGACGTTGAGATTGCCAAAGGCAATACCGGCTTCGCGCTGTGGGGCGATACCGTTGAAATACAATTCAACCCCAAAGCGCGCAAACCTGAAGCGCGCGTGACTCGCGTCGTGGAGCGCGGCAAAAAAAACTACGTTGGCATTATTGAGATTGGAAAAGACCACGCGTTTTTCATTCCGTCCGACCAACGCATACACGTCGACTTCTTCATACCCAAAGAACTCTACAACGGAGCCAAGCACGGCGAAAAAGTGATAGCCGAAATTACAGAGTGGACTAAGCCCGACCGCAAGCCTTTTGGCCGCATTACCAAAGTGCTCGGCAAGCCCGGATCGCACCAAGTAGAGATGCACGCCATCATCGCCGAATTCGGATTGCCCTATGAGTTTCCGGAAGACGTGATTGCCGACTCCGAGAAAATTGCGACCGATATCACAGCAGAAGAAATTGCCAAGCGCCGCGACTTCCGAAAGATTTCAACCTTCACCATCGATCCATTCGATGCGAAAGATTTCGACGATGCCCTCTCCTATCGCAAACTCGAAAACGGACTCACTGAAGTGGGCGTGCACATCGCCGATGTGTCGCACTACTTGAAGCCGGAGTCCATTCTTGAAAAGGAAGCATTTATTCGTGCAACCTCCGTTTACCTGGTAGACCGCACCATCCCCATGCTACCGGAGCGTCTCTCCAACGAATTGTGCTCGCTGCGACCCAAAGAAGAAAAGCTCTGCTTCTCGGCGGTGTTTGAATTGGACGATGATGCCAACCTGAAATCATCGTGGTTTGGACGAACCGTTATCTACTCCGACCGCCGTTTCACCTATGAGGAAGCGCAGGAGATTATTGAAACAGGCAAAGGAGAGTTCGCTGATGAGATAACGCACCTCGACAAGCTCGCCAAGAAGATGCGCGCGAAGCGATTCGAAACCGGCGCCATCGACTTCAACACCGAGGAAGTGAAATTCAAACTCGACGAACTCGGAAAACCGATTGGCGTTACCATCAAAGTGATGAAAGACTCCAACCAGCTCATTGAAGAGTTTATGTTGTTAGCCAACAAAAAAGTCGGAGAGTTTATCGGTAAAAACAAAGTGAACGGGCAAGAGCGCACCTTTGTATACCGCATTCACGACACGCCCGACGACGGCAAGCTGATGCAATTGAAGACCTTCATTAAGCACCTGGGCTATAGCATTCCCCGACAGTCAAACATCAATCCTTCCACGCTCATCAAATCACTGATGGAGCAAGTGAAAGGACATGCCGAAGAAGACATTATTAAAAACATGGCCATTCGCACCATGGCCAAGGCAGAGTATTCGACCAACAACATCGGTCACTTCGGGCTGGCATTCGAATACTACTCGCACTTCACCTCGCCCATTCGCCGCTACCCCGATGTGATGGCGCATCGACTGTTGCAGCATTATCTGGACGGTGGCAACAGCGTAAATCCCAACGATTACGAGGTAAAATGCAAGCACAGCTCGCTCATGGAAAAACGAGCATCAGAAGCCGAGCGAGCGAGCATCAAATACAAGCAGGTTGAATACATGCTCAATCACGAGGGCAAAATTTTCGAAGGCATTGTGTCTGGGCTTACCAGTTGGGGCTTTTATGTGGAAGTGGGCGAAACGAAAAGCGAAGGCATGGTATCACTTCGCAACCTTGCCGACGACCATTACGAATTCGATGCCGACAAATACATCATTCGCGGTTTGCGCAGCAGAATAGAGCTGCACATGGGTGATAAAGTGACCATAAAAGTAATGGGCGGAAACCTCAACCAGCGCACGCTGGATTTCCAATGGATTCGGAAATGACGCGCTGCAGCGCG
>CALQJP020000298.1 GCA_943330925.2 Chryseobacterium gleum | reverse complement strand
GAAGTTCACACTCATCAATATCATTTGGCTATTTGTTTAAATCTATGAAAAAAGTACTTGTTCTATGCACCGGAAACAGTTGCCGCAGTCAGCTTGCAGAGGCCTATTTGAGGCACTTTGCAGGCGATCAAGCGGAAGTATACAGTGCCGGAGTAGAAACACACGGCGTCAATCCGCGCGCTATTGCCACGATGATGGATGACGGTATCGACATTTCCGGTCATACGTCCAATCATGTGGATGAATACCGCGACATCGATTTCGACTTCGTCATAACTGTGTGCGACCATGCCCGCGAGGTGTGTCCGTACTTCCCAACAAACGCCCAAAAGTTTCATCACAATTTCCCGGATCCTGCAAAGGCCACAGGCGATGAGGCCACTGTGATGGCTGCATTTGCTTCAGTGCGTGAGGAGATAAAGGCGTATTGTGAGGCGTGGGTGGGGGAGAATGTTCGTTAATGGGGCTCCGCTAATCTCGTTCTATTTGGAGTTTATTTTTTTTTCATGTCCCCACGGCTGAAGCCGTGGGCTCGGTATAGTCCGAGCTCTGGTAGGTATGTGCGTTTTGAGAAATTCGAATTCTGGACCAATGTTGAATTACGTTTGCACCCATGAATCGTATTAAATCACTCGACCCGCCGCATAAGGGACTCCGCAATGCACTTTGTCAATTAACATTGTTGGCAGGAAAAACCGATTATGCAAATCCTGACTCAACCGCTAAGTTGCAGGCATTGGGCAAGGAGGTTTTTCATCTATTGAAGGATCATTCCCGCACTGAAAACAAGTTCATCCTTGCACCTCTGGAGGCCAAGGCGAAAGGCAGTACCAGTGAGTTTGCCGACGACCACCATGAAATAGATGAACTCGAAACGGAATTGTTTGATGAGTTAATGGCTTTCAATGGCCATCAAAGTGAGGAAGATGGTCACCAGTTCTACTTAGATGTTTGCGACTTTCAATCTTTTTACTTAATGCATATTGATGGCGAAGACACCGAGCTTGAACCACTTATGCAGGCCCATTTCTCAGACGAAGAGTTGATGGGACATCAAATTGAGATCATGAAGGAAATGAGCTTAGAAACCTTGCTCCTTTGGTTCAAGTACATTGTACCGGCTCGACGCCCCGCGGAGAACGCTCAGGTGCTCAGCGGATTCAAAGCATCGGCACCTGCTGAAG
The DNA here is from genome assembly GCA_943330925.2 of Chryseobacterium gleum. Lineage (GTDB taxonomy): Bacteria > Bacteroidota > Bacteroidia > Flavobacteriales_D > Sanyastnellaceae > JAIBBG01. The sequence goes on along the minus strand of CALQJP020000298.1, from coordinate 2,296 downwards.
TATATGAACAGGCAATGGCACTCATCGAGACACAAATAAGCAGTGAAGAGTTGGCTGAAATCAAGCGATTGATTGGCTAAGGAAAAGCAACACTGCAGGCTACTTGCTCTTCAATAGTATTTCGGCAATTATATAAGTGTCTTCGATGGTCGGATGGCGCTGGCTTAACGCAGCGTAGCCGGTGCCGAAACTAGCTTGAGCCTTGTGTTCAAAATAGCAAATGGTATTGAAAGACTCAGCACGGGTTACGTTTCGCTAAGTCCGCGCTATACTGTTGTACCACATCTTTTCCCCTGTTTCGCCCCGTAAAGGTCGCTTGGCTATTTTGTTCGACTGAATGAAGCAGGATTTACAATCCGATCCCCTCTATGTGATATAGCAAAAATTAGTGATAGCAGAGCGTATTATCCCAAGCGTTATTTACACAAAAAAAATAATGCGCTCACTTCTACTGTATTTTACTTTTTTATTGCTTACTGCTTTTCCATCGCTTGCCCAATTGACGAATGCTTGGCGTGTGAACACGGATATGGGCACATACGACCGAAAGCAAATCCAAGAAGCGCCATCGGGCAATATCGTTATATCCAGAATGGATGACTATAATGGTATTGGTGATGGCAACGATCTGGTGCAGTCCTACACATCCGATGGAACATTTTTATGGAGTTTCGGCGAAGAAGATTTTTTTGATGGATCCAACAGTAACTTCATTGACATTGATCTGGATGCTGATGGCAACATCTATTTATGTGGCTCGAATTTCCCGCAGAATAGCTTATACCCAAAGTCGGAGATTATCAAGCTTTCACCAAGTGGGGAGGAGCTTTGGCGCATAAACTTTACACTGCAGTTGAGCTGGTCAGAGATGGTCTATGAAATCGAAATCACCGAGGATAACCGTATCTTTTGTTTGGCGCAGCTCTTTCAAGATACGCTGCAGTCGATAGGTCCGGTGTTTATCGAAATTTCTGCCGATGGCGCTGTTTTGCAGATGCAAGAAGATTCAAATTTTGAAATTGGATATTCCCAACTATTTGCACCCGGTGATGGCTATCTCTATGCTATCGATAATGCCCATGTCTTGAAGTTAGACTACACTGGCAACATACTCTGGAACACGTCATTCAATTTTGACGATGGTTTGCAGCCCTTTTTCCCATTACAGAGAGTAGAGGATTGCATCACTTTTGCCAATGGTAAAATCTATGCTTGCCTTGGGTTGTATGATCCAATGGGTATCGAGCAAATCTTTGGTATAGCAACTTTCAGTTTGGATGGAACTATTGAACAAACGCACACGTATTCAATTCTCCCCGAAATATCTTCCCTGTTCAATGTATTTCCGAATTACATGAGGATAGACCAGTCGGGGAATATTTTCGTGGTTGGAATTCAATCATCACCCGGCGGCGACATATTGAATGCGGCAGAGCGCGGGGGCAAGGGCGGCGGTAGCACCGAAACTAGTTCGTTCATAACACGAATAGATAATCTTTTCGTGCAAAACTGGTCGATTGGGTACGCCCAAAGTGTCAATGTCAATACCTACACGCATGGTGCTTTTTTATCGGAGGAGAGAATCGCTGTTGTTTTCAATAACGGAAATGTGGATACGGGAACACAGCGCGTGGAGTGCTACGATAATGCTACCGGAGCGATGGTGTGGGCGCATGAAGAAACCGATAACGGGGTATTTCAACGCTCCCTTTGTTCCACATTGTTTCAATCTTCGAATGGCGCTTTATTCACCGCAGGCGAGGGCATCAACGTCGATGTGAATGGAACGGGTAGCAAAGTGTATTTGTATCGGTACGACCTGCTCACGAGCGGAATCGAACACAGCACGGCGCATATATTGGGTCGCATGTGGCCCAACCCGGCCTCAAAGCAGTTGTTTGTTGAAGCATTGCCGGCAATGGAATGGCTGTATGTGTATGATATGACAGGCAAAAGAGTAATGGCTGAGCGGATTACGGGTTCGATCAGAACATTGGACGTATCAACGCTTTCACCCGGGATGTACACTCTTATACAATCGGGTGAAACAGAGGTCGCGCAAAAGCTTATAATTGAATAACACAATGCGCAAGCGGGTATTCGAGAGGAAGCGCCTGGTATCTCCGGGCGTTTTTTTTGACTTCCGTATCAGAGGTGCTGTCTTAATGGAATCTTACAATTCCTTCATCATCTCGGCCAACATGCGAGCCACTTCAATGGCTGCATTATGTGGCTGGTACGCCGTGTCACTTATACCAGATACAACGCGCGTGATATCATGATCGACTTTGCCCTT
>CALQJP020000297.1 GCA_943330925.2 Chryseobacterium gleum | reverse complement strand
TTTCTTCCCGAATCACAATCCGGAGCAGGCGCCTGGTACTTCAATAACTCACCTTTCAATTCCTCCACTTTTGATCCGGGGCAAGATGCATCAGGAACCTATGTATATCGAATACAAGCCAACGGACCTTGCCCCGCCGATGAGGCACTGGTTGATCTCAATGTTCAGCTGGGCATTAACTACAACGCCGGGCAAGACATTCACGTGTGTGCGGGAGCATCCAATCAACTTTTGGGTGGCACTCCGGCGCCCGGAGCTACCTATAGCTGGACGCCGACTTCAGGCATCGACAATGCGACAGATCCTTCACCTTCGGTGAACATTCCGGCAGCGGTTAATCAACAAACGACTACCGTTTACACCGTTCTCGCAGACGATGGGGTTTGCACCTTTACCGATAATGTGTCCGTGATTGTTGAGCCGAATCCCTTGATTAACTTGAACTCTGCCTATGACCTGTGTTTCGGTGAAACGCTCTCGCTGGCCAATGTGGTGAACACAACCTGCATCTGGACTCCGTCTAATCTATTCGAAGATCCGGCATCGCTATCACCTTTGCTTCAACCCGCTTCATCGGTTTATATAGGAGTGCAGGCCACATCTGACTTTGGTTGCGTTTCAAACGCCTTTAGCCAAATCAATGTAAATCCGCTTCCTGTATTGATTGTTCAATCTGATCCAGTTCGCGGCTGCAAGCCGATTGCTCTTGAAATTATCCCCTCCGTCGAGAGCCAAAACATAGATCAAATTGTATGGAATGTTGCCGGAATCGGAACATTCATAGCTGACACTCTTGAACTTGATTTGGTCGTTCCGGGTGTTTATGATATTGAGGCCACTGCCATTTCAGAAAACAATTGCGTATCGACATTATTCCTGGAGGAAATTGCTGAGGTTTACCCTTCGCCTGTAGCGCATTTCACGATATCGCCTTTCGAGTTAACAACGCTTGAACCGGAAGCTGATTTTACGAACCATTCTGTAGGAGCCTCCTACTATCACTGGTGGTTCAATGGCTTGGATGAGAGCATGGAAGAGAACCCCAGTTTCACCTTCCCGAATGAGCGAAGCGATAATTTTTATGTATGCCTTGACGTGACGAATCAGTATGGATGCAGCGACACCATCTGTCGATACGTGTACATGGACGCTGAATACATTGTTTTTGCACCGAATGCTTTTACGCCCGACGGCGACGGCGACAACGATTTGTGGAAGCCCATTATTCGCGGGTTTGATACTGCTGGATATGAGCTGCGCATTTTCAACCGTTGGGGCGATAGCGTGTTCTACTCCAACAACCCGGATGAACCCTGGACGGGGGACATTGAAAACGGACTATTCTTCGGGCAGAACGAGGTTTATAATTGGATTATAAAGCTGCGTATTGATAATTCGGCTGAAGAAATCAGCTTTAATGGGAGTGTTTTAATGATTCGATAAAGAGTCGAACATTTTCCAGGAACATGCGTATAGACGCTTGTATGTTCCGCATTTCACATATGATTAAAGCAATTTTCGTCTTCCCTCTTCGAGGCGTGTACCTGGTTATTTCGTTACTATACACAACTCACATGGTTGCCCAAGACACGACTTTTAAATCGGTTTTGATGGTGCATATGAGCGACGAATATTCTTTTTGCCCATCCACAGACTTTGTTGTTTCCCCCGATAGCATTACTGGAGGCCTTGCCCCGTTTCAATACCGATGGGAAAATCTTGGCTTACTCATTAGCTCTGCACCCACTCTTGAATTGAATCTGACGGACACCACTTCGATGCAGCTCGTGGTTATGGATGCCGCAGGAAAAACAGCATCAAAGCCCTTTATACTTTATCCGCATCAACCCATAGATGCCGGATTTGAAGTGGATGCATGGGAAGGTTGCTCACCTGTCGATGTGCTATTCACCTCCAACTTCTTGGCGTTTCAGTATGTCGCCGAAATGAAATGGAACTACGGCAACGGACGCTCTGACCTTCAACTAGCATCGGCTTGGCATACATACGAGGAACCCGGACTCTTCATTCCCAGTCTTTCCATAACGGACATTTACGGCTGTGTGTGGAACGATTCACTCGATATTGGTATTCGCGTATACACTACGCCGGTTGCATCTTATAAAGTAAATACTGATAGGCTTTATTTACCTGAAACGACCGTGAAAATTGAAAATACAAGTAATGGAGCCGATTCATTTATCTGGCAGTATGAGGGAGCGCTGCCACTTTCCGATTTCGAACCTACCATCGAGTTTCCTGCGGATATCGAGAAAAATTACACCTTGAAACTTACAGCAAGCAATGTCTTCGGATGTTTTGCGACAACTGAAAAGTCAATCGAAGTTGTACAAGCTATTGAGTTGTATCTGCCCAATGCATTCACCCCCGATGGCGATGGCATCAATGACACTTGGGAAATAAATGGATTGGGTATTGACCCCAATTTTGTTTCTATCGAAATTTTCGATGTTTGGGGAACGGTTGTTTTTCAGTCGGAAAGCACGTTAGCAGTCTGGGATGGTGGACTTTCATCGGCCACAGGCCTTGTAGGCAGCGGACAATACAATTACCGCATTTTGGCACGAGATACTGAACGCGGTATCGGTCATTTGTTTGAGGGGCATGTTTTGGTTCTTTACTAGAACCACTTTTCAGAACTATTTTAAGTACCTTGTGCAACTTTATGCATTAATAGGTGTCTTACTTAGTGGTTCACCAGGCCAAATCCAACGATGAAAATTTCATTCATACTGCTATCAGCAGTACTTTATAGCACATTTGCGTTTGCTCAATGCGGTACCCCCGGTTTCGTGTGTATGCCCGATGGCAACGTTATCGTGTCGGACGGTTTCAACGTTTATGACGACGGTTTCGGCGGCCCCTACACGGATACAGACTACACACTCGTGCTGTGCCCCGACACTCCGGGCGATGTGGTTCAGCTCACCTTCAATGCATTTGCTTTGCAGACAAGTCCCAACGGAAACAACAGCGACTACCTAAGTATTTTCGATGGTAATAGCACAGCCGCACCAACACTCGGTGATTACACCGGAAACTCGATTCAGGGGCTTCAAGTTACGGGAACGGTAAACAACACATCTGGTTGTTTGACACTTGTTTTTTCTGCTAATGGCGCACCTAATGCAGGTTCCCCAGGTTTTGAAGCGGCAATTCAATGCACTACTCCATGTGCTAATCCAATTGCACAGTCTGAAATTATGAGCCCCGCGCCTGTTGACCCAACCATTCAAACTGTGAATGTTTGCTTGGGTGAAAGCGTTACGTTCGCCGACAACGGCTCCGCTGCTCGGGCGGGTTTCAACCTTTCACGTTACATCTGGAATCTGGATGATGGAACCATCATAAGCAATGCCGGCCCAAGCAGTGTGACCCATGCCTTCGCTGCGCCCGGAGAATACATCGTAACACTCACCGTAGAAGACAACAACTATGGCGATGATGCGATAGGATGTCAAAGCCTGAA
>CALQJP020000296.1 GCA_943330925.2 Chryseobacterium gleum | reverse complement strand
TTCGCGATGAAAATAACCCCAACATTTTCTTCACCTATTCACGTTGGGAAGACGAATCGTTTCTGGAAGTATACCGTCATTCGGCCACCTTCGGAGTAGTTTGGCCACAGGTAAAACCTCTGTTTGCTGCTCCTGCTGAAGCGTGGACCTCATCTGCTTTGTATGAGTTGTGAATGAGTTTCGCGGGAAACTTACATGCAGGCATTGCATTTATGTTGCATCCTTGTGACGGTTGAAGTCGTCGTTTCGATATGGACTTCTTCTATATTCGCGACCATGAAAACAAATCTATTCTTCATTTCATTCCTACTCTGCTTTACCCTGAACTCTGCTTCAGCGCAAACAACCGAGGCGGAAAAAGCCATCCGCACAATTTCCAAAGACTCCATTCTGGGTTGGAAAACCGGTGGATTGATAGGTCTTAGCATTTCGCAGGCCTCTTTCACCAACTGGGCCGCAGGCGGACAAAACACAATAGCCCTAAGCGGCATTGTAAACCTATTTGCTAAATACAAGAGCGAGCAAGCATCGTGGGACAATATGCTCGACCTTGGTTATGGTCTGCTGCAGCAGGGCAAAGGAGCAGATTTCATTAAGACCGACGATAAAGTGGATTTCACTTCCAAGTATGGTCGAAAAGCTTCTGATAAGTGGTATTACGCAGCATTGGTAAACTTCAAAACGCAGATGACCGCCGGTTACAATTATCCCAACGTCACAAACAAGATTTCCGATTTACTTGCACCTGCCTACATATTGGCTGCGATAGGTATGGACTACAAGCCGAACGACAAACTCACGGCTTTCATAGCACCGATTACATCCAAAAACACGATTGTCAACAATGATTCACTCGCCAATGTAGGAGCCTTCGGTGTAGAGGCAGCCACCTATGACATCGATGGAAATTTGCTCACCGCGGGTAAAAAATCACGTTCGGAGGTGGGTGGATACTTTCGCGCGGTCTACCAGCGAACCTTCTTCAAAGACAAAAGTGTAAGCCTTACATCGAAGCTCGACCTGTTCTCCAATTACAATGTAAATCCGCAAAACATAGATGTGAGTTGGGAAACCATTATCGGTCTCAAAGTAAACCGTTTCATCACTACAACTATTACAACCCATCTGATTTACGATGATGACATTGCCATTGGTGTGGATCGCAACAACGATGGGCTATTGGATGGCACGGGCCCACGCACACAGTTCAAAGAAGTGATCGGCGTTGGTTTGAATGTCAAGTTTTAAGCATAAACCCAAGAATGCCCTTAAAAAGGTTGTTTGAGCATCGACAACCACAATATCTTCGCTAACGATAATTTCAATCGACTAAAACTCCGCAATGCGCACTCTTAAAACCCTATTGGCAGCCTCGATGCTCAGCACCGCTGCAGTTCAAGCACAAACAACCTGGACACTCGACAGCACCGTGTTGGTTCAAACCGATGTTGTAACAGGTATCACTCGTCCTTGGGAAATACTATGGGGACCCGATGACTACATCTGGGCTACCTGCCGCAACGGCGATGTATTGCACATAGACCCCGTGACCGGCAACTACACCACGATTCTTGAACTAACCGTAAGCAACAACGGCTCAGGCGAGCCAGGCCTGCTGGGTATGGCGCTTCACCCCGATTTCACGAATACTCCAAAAGTGTTTTTGGTTTACAACTACTCGCAGGGCAACAGTGTGAAAGAACGTTTGGCTTCTTTTGACTGGAATGGAACAGCGCTAATCAATGAAACCTATTTGATTGACAACATACCGGGTAACCAAATTCACAACGGAGCGCGATTGGTGATTTCGCCCGACGGTAAAATCATGATGTCGACCGGCGACACCGGCACCGGTGGCGCATTGTCGCAAAACCTTGGCTCGAAAAACGGCAAGATACTTCGCATCAACCTCGATGGTTCGATACCTGCCGACAACCCCGACCCTACTACGTATGTATGGTCTTTTGGTCACCGCAACGGCCAAGGCCTTTGCTACGGCCCAAGCGGAATTTTGTATGAAAGTGAGCACGGTCAAAACAGCAGCGACGAATTGAACATCATTGAACAGGGCCGCAATTATGGTTGGCCGGAAGTTGAGGGGGCCTGCAATACCAATGCAGAAAACACCTATTGCGCTGCCAACAACGTCATGGAGCCCATCAAAGAATGGACACCCTGCGTTGCCGTGAATGGAATCGAATATTATAATCACCCTGCAATTCCTGAGTGGCAAAACTCACTCATCATGGGTGTTATGGGAGGCCTTGGCGGAACCAGTTCCAGCAACGACCGGGTTTCGATTTTACACATGAGTGATGACGGGTTGAGCGTTCTTTCTGAAGACAAACTATTCACCACGCTCAATCAGCGATTCCGCGATGTGTGTATTAATCCATATACCGGCGCACTCTACGTTGCCCTCAATGGCACACAGTATCCCGGTACTGCCCCTAACAAGATTATTATGTTTGCTCCGCAAGACAATACAAGTAACGTAGTAAACAAGCCAACCGTTGGTCAGTCGATGCTCCTGTTCCCCAACCCTGCCAGCAACAATATAACAATTGAATCGGCAGCTTCGTTACTCGGTTCAAATTTCATCGTATTCAACAACGAAGGCAAGCAAGTACTGAGCGTTCAGATTCAGACTGCCAAGCAGAATATCGATATCAGCGCACTCCCTGCAGGCGCTTATTGGACTGTAGCCAGCTCAACGATAGGAACGGTAACACGCACCTTTGTGAAGCAGGGCAACTAAATAAAAACGCGTCAACACTATCGAAAAGAGAATGGCAGCATTCTCTTTTCTTTTTATAGAACCTGAACAGGCTTGCAAAAGAGATTCGCAATAGTAGTAGGAATTATTTGCCTTGGATACCTCGTACTCGAGTGGTACAATGGCCGGGCGCAAATGGCCGATTTTCGGGTGTATTACGACGCTGCAAATGCACTCATTCATGGAGATACGCTCTACGGCAAAGCATTCGGAGTAAGCAGTGGCTTTTACAAATACTCTCCGTTTGCATGTATCCCCTTTATCCCATTGGCTTTATTGCCCTACGGAATTGCATCTGTCGTCTATTACCTTCTCACCACTGCAGCTATTATCTGGTTTTCATTGCGTGTTTCGAAGGTCGTTTCGGGCTCTGAAACATCGAGCTCCTTGACACTGCCCATTCTTACGGGGTTGTTTTTAATCGATCATTTAGAACGAGAGTTGCATTTGGGCAATGTAAACCTGCTGCTGCTTATCGCTCTTTTCGAAAGTTATATTCTTTTGAAATCGAACCGCAACCAGAAAGGAGGAGCGTTGTATGGATTCGTGTTGTTATTCAAGCCCCATTTCCTTTTGTTGTTGCCTTATCTAATCTGGAAAAAAAAGGGCGCCGCCGTGCTAGCTTGTTTTTCGATAATTGGCCTGGGTTTATTGATACCCGCCTTGGCATTGGGTTGGCAGCAGAACATGCAGTTGCTTCAACAATGGTTCCATGCAATGGG
>CALQJP020000295.1 GCA_943330925.2 Chryseobacterium gleum | reverse complement strand
AGCGGATTCTACGGTGTGCTGCTCAAAAGCGGTGGCAGCTATGAAGTTGTATTTGAAAAGGATGGCTATTTCAGCAGAACGTATACTCTGAATTGTAAGAATATGGAGCATCCTGCCGATGGCAACGTGCTAAAATGCCCACTCGACATCGATCTATTCAAAGCTGTTGACCATGCTGAGCTCAAGCAATTGAGTGAAAAGCCCTACGGAATTTGCTCCGTGCATCGCAATGAGATTCAGTGGAACAAAGAGGCGATGCGAAAGAACAACGTCAAGTTCTATGAGTTGGCGCAGGCAGTGTATATGCAGAACGAGAAGTAGTGGCGAATGGCGAATCAATTCGCCGTTCGCCGTTCGCCATTTTTTATTTCAACACCCCACCGAAACGACCTAGTCACGTCTCATCTTTGCCGTGCACATCACCCACGGTCGAATATGCCCGCCAACAAATACGCACTCCTTCGCTATCGCATCATCGATCGCTGCCTGACCAACAAAGGCAAGCCCTACCCTGCTCGCGAAGACTTGCGACAGGCGTGTGAAGATGCACTCTTTGGTAGTGGCGGCGATGCCATTTCGCTGAGCACAATCGACAAAGACATTTGGGCGATGAAGAATGAGAACGAGCTGGGCTATTACGCGCCCATCAAGTTCAGTAAGCAATATGGCGGCTACTTCTATGAGCAGGATGGATACTCTATTTCCGAGCTCTCTCTTGGTGATGAAGACCTAGAAGCCATTCGCTTTGCAACAGCTACACTCGAACAATTCCGGAGCATTCCCATTTTCAAACAATACGAAAGCGCCATCGACAAGATCATCAATCGGGTGAACATTTCCCCCAACCCCGATGATTCGTCGCTAGCGAAATTCATACAGTTCGAAAAGTCGACGGTTAGCCTGGGCAATGAGCATCTTGCGCCGTTGCTTGAGCACATCAAATCGCGCAAGTCGATTCGTATTTTCTACCGAAAATTCAGCGACGACCTCCTGAATGAATATGAACTTCACCCTTATTTGCTCAAGGAATACCACAACCGCTGGTATTTGATAGCATACAATGTGGAGCGAAAGGCCATGCGCACCTATGGATTGGAACGAATCGAAAAACTCGAAACCGGCATCAAGAAATTCACGGTTGACCCCAACTTTGAACCCGACTTGTTTTTCAAGTATAGCCTGGGCATCACCGAGCGAAGTGAGAAACCCGAACGGATTGAACTGAGGTTCGAGACCTCCACGGGAAAATACCTGGTAACTCAGCCTATACATACCTCGCAACAAATTATCAAGGAAGATAAAAAGCACATTACGCTTGGTGTTCATGTGCTCATTACAACTGAGCTCATCAATCTCATTTTAAGTTACGGGCATCAGGTGAAGGTCATCAAACCTAAAAAACTGGCAACCCTCGTTCAACGCGAACTGCAACAAACACTGGAACATTATAACAATACGAATTCCCACGATTGAAATCGTGGGCTGAATGTTCTTCAATTCTAAACCATCATGAAAAAAATCCTCATAGCCAACCGCGGTGAAATTGCTCTTCGCGTAATGCGTTCCGCTAAAGAAATGGGCATTGCTACAGTTGCTGTTTTTAGCGAGGCCGACCGCAATGCGCCGTTTGTGCGTTATGCCGACGAGGCCGTTTGCATTGGTCCGCCGCCATCCAACCAAAGTTATTTGTTGGGCAACAAGATTATTGAAGTCTGCAAGCAACTTGGCGTAGATGGTATCCACCCGGGCTATGGTTTTCTATCTGAGAATGCAGGTTTTGCCCGTGCGGTAAAAGCAGCCGGCATTACGCTCATAGGCCCTAGCCCCGAAGCCATGGAAGTGATGGGCGATAAGCTATCCGCAAAAGCTGCTGCCAAGAAATATAATATTCCCATGGTACCGGGCACAGAAGGCGCGGTGAGCGATGTGGAAGAAGCCAAGCGCGTTGCGATCGAAGTTGGTCTGCCCGTGCTCATCAAGGCAAGCGCCGGCGGGGGTGGCAAAGGAATGCGCATCGTAGAGCGTATCGAAGAACTTGCTGAGCAAATGGAACGTGCCATCAGCGAGGCCATCAGTTCATTTGGCGATGGCGCTGTATTTATTGAACGCTATGTGGCCGGTCCGCGACACATTGAGATTCAAGTGCTGGCCGACAACCACGGCAACGTGGTGCATCTCTTCGAGCGCGAATGCAGTATTCAGCGACGACACCAGAAAGTAGTAGAAGAAGCACCATCCGCCATACTTACACCTGAGTTGCGCGCTGCCATGGGCAAAAGCGCATGCGATGTGGCCCGCAGCTGCAATTACTCCGGGGCAGGAACGGTAGAGTTTCTCGTCGATGAAAACCGGAACTACTACTTCCTGGAAATGAATACGAGACTTCAGGTGGAGCACCCCGTTTCAGAAATGATCTCGGGCGTGGACCTTGTGAAGGAGCAAATAAATGTTGCTCGTGGCGAGAAGCTGCGATTCGCACAAGACGACCTCAACATCAATGGCCATGCACTCGAAATACGCGTGTATGCTGAAGATCCGGCCAACAACTTCCTTCCTGATATTGGACGGCTTACAACCTACCGACGTCCTACGGGCCCCGGTGTGCGCGTAGACGATGGGTTTGAAGAGGGCATGGACATTCCGATTTACTACGACCCCATGATTGCCAAACTCATCACCCATGGCAAAGACCGCAACGAAGCCATTGCCCGAATGGTGCGCGCCATCGATGAGTATGAAATAACAGGTTGCCAAACGACCCTTTCCTTTTGCCGTTGGGCCATACAGCACCCGGCATTTGTAAGCGGGAATTTTGACACGCATTTCGTGAAGAACTATTTCAGCCCAGAGGTGCTCGTGCAGGAAAGTGAAGAAGAAATGGCCGCTGCGGCTTTGGCAGCTGTCGATTTCATCCAAAAGCAATTGAAAGCAACGACCGTAAATACACCGCAGCATTCAACCTCCAACTGGGAGCGAGCACGAAGAAATGCGTGATATGAAATAACGATGGTTTGTTAAATCTCCCTTTTGGCAGCAACATCAGGGTGATAAAGGCGTATGCTTGTTATGCTGATTCCGCATGGTTAAAACGATTTGCATAGCTATCGCCTTGTTTTTTGGAGCTCGTTCGCTGGCTCAATCGACCATGATTGCGCCTGCAGAAACGCAGCCCATCAGCTATGTCATTCTCGACACGCTCATCACCGACTATTACTTCTCCGTGTGGTACACCGAAAATGGTGACACCGTTGTAAAGGCCACCCACTCACCCATCGACGTGTCGGCCCGCTCGGGCAATCGCGTTGCAAAAGCGCGCTACGACAAGCTTCAGAAGAAAGTCATCAAAACGTACCCATACGCCAAAGCAGCATCGGATGTGATGCGCACTTACGAGGCACTCTGTGTGCACATTACAGATCAGAAACAGCAAGAAGCACTGTTGGACAAAGCAGAAAAGCACCTCATGAATCAGTTTGAAAAAGACCTGCGAAACATGACCGT
>CALQJP020000294.1 GCA_943330925.2 Chryseobacterium gleum | reverse complement strand
CAAAAACGCATTACTACAAAATCATTCCAAGAGCCCTTCTTCCAAACGCTCGATGAAGAAGACGACCTCCATTACGACGACTGGAGCGTACGTAAAATTGAGCTAGAAAAATAGTAAATTAGCAATCCATGAAAGGTATCATTCTCGCAGGTGGCAGCGGAACCCGCTTGTATCCCCTCACATTCGCAGTGAGCAAACAGCTCATGCCTGTTTACGACAAACCGATGATTTACTATCCGTTGTCGACCCTCATGCTTGCCAACATTCGTGACATCCTGATTATTTCGACGCCGCACGATTTGCCCGGATTTGAAAAACTGCTGGGTGATGGAAAAAGATTGGGCTGCAACTTCAGCTATCAAGTGCAAGAAGTGCCCAACGGACTAGCGCAAGCATTTGTGCTGGGAGCCGACTTCATTGGAAACGACAAGGCTGCGCTGATTCTAGGGGACAACATATTTTATGGGCGTGGCCTGGGCCATCTGCTGCGCGAAAACACAGATATCAATGGCGGATTGGTATACGCCTATCACGTGCGAGATCCGGAACGTTATGGTGTAGTTGAGTTTGACGCCTACGGACAGGCTATCAGTATTGAAGAAAAACCGAAACAACCCAAAAGCAATTACGCCGTTCCCGGGCTCTATTTCTACGACAACGATGTAGTTGAAATTTCCAAGAACCTCAAACCAAGTGCACGGGGTGAATATGAGATTACCGATGTAAACAAAGAATATCTAAGTCAGGGACGCCTCAAAGTGCAACGCATGGACCGAGGAACCGCATGGCTCGACACCGGCACTTTTGCTTCGCTGATGCAGGCCGGTCAGTATGTGCAAGTGATTGAAGAGCGACAAGGATTAAAAATTGGTTGCATCGAAGAAATAGCATGGCGCATGGGATTTATCGACGATGCACAAACCGAACAAATAGCGCAGCCACTTGTTAATAGCGGCTATGGCAAGTACATACTCGACCAACTTAAAGCCGGTAAATAAGGGCATGCATTCCTTAGAAGATTTTCAAGCCATCATCCAACAAAAAATAGATGGCTTCTGCCGTGCAAATGGCGAGGAGAATATCCTGCAACCGGTCAATTACATTTTGAGCCTTGGAGGCAAGCGCGTTCGTCCGTTGCTTACGCTGCTCGCCGCCGATTTATTTTCGGGCGATTCTGAAGACGTCGTGTACCCGGCTCTTGCCATGGAAGTCTTTCACAACTTCACCCTCATGCACGACGACATCATGGACAATGCTCCGCTGCGAAGAGGCAAAGCTACGGTGCACGAAAAATGGAATCGTGATGTGGCCATTTTGAGTGGTGATGCCATGCTCATTCAAGCGTATCAATTACTCATCAAGACCAAACAAGAAGTCTTGGGCGATGTAATGCAAACGTTCAACACCACAGCTTTGGAGGTTTGCATTGGTCAGCAAATGGACATGGACTTCCAATCGCGCAACGATGTATCGATCGAAGAGTACATCGAAATGATCAAACTCAAAACGTCGGTGTTGCTCGGCGGTTCCATGAAAATAGGAGCCATCATCAGCGGAGCCTCATTGACCGACCAAGAAGCTATCTATGATTTCGCCATTGCCTTGGGGCTTTCATTCCAGCTTTGGGATGATTATCTCGACACGTTCGGCGACGGATCAAAAACCGGAAAGCAAGTGGGTGGCGACATATTGGCCAACAAGAAAACCTATTTGATGATTGAAGCTTACACACGGGCCAACGAACAACAAAGAACACTACTCGACCTTCAGCTTGAAAGCAAAAACGCAACAACCAAAGTCGAAATCGTAAGCAATCTCTTCCGTGAATTAGGCATTGATCAATCGTTGAAAGAAAAGGTCAACGACTATTATCAACTTGCTTTGCAGCGCCTGAAAGCCATTGATGTGGCCTCCGCAAAAAAAGAGAGCTTGCACCAACTGGCACAAGCTCTCCATACACGTGAGTTCTAACGCTTATTTTGTTCCGAGCTTCTGGAAAGACCCGGTAAAGACTTCTTTGTCTGAACGAGTGAAGATGTAGAAGTACACTCCATCCGTATTATCTGCTCCGCTCCAATTGTTTTTGTAGTCCTTGTCTTCAAAAACGATGGTTCCCCAACGGTCAAATACAACAAGACTACTTCCGCGGAAACCTTCAATACCGAAAATCTCGAATGTATCGTTTTTACCGTCGCCGTTCGGTGTGAACACGTTTGGCACCTTCGTATCACATCGCTGAGTGATAATCGTTGAAGTTCCCGAAGAGCCGCACTGATCGGTAAACGTTACATAATAGGTTCCATAGAATTCAGCCAGAAATGAGTAATCCGTATTTGTGAGCGAATCTTCAGAGAACAGAATGCTATACGGTGGTGCACCGTTACGAGCCAAGTCTTCCGTTTGCTGTCCAAAACAATTGTATATGAGCGGCGAAACGAAAATGGGTCCTGGCTCCACTACTTCAAAATCCGTATTGAAATCAGTGCCGCACCAATCGCTCATTGCTATGGAATAACTGCCGGCATCACCTGTGTCAAAAAAATGCGATGTGGTTTGCGTGCCGTCCCACCAGGTGTATCCATATGGAGGGAAACCACCCGTGATAACCGGAGAAACAGTTGTGTCGTTGTTACAGATATAAACGGTTTTCATATCGACCGCTGGTTGCACATAATCACGAATGATGATGTTTGTGGTGTCCGAATCCGGCTCCCCCTCCAGGTTGATGAAGTTCATGACAATCTGCACCGTTTCGTCACCTTCAGTGAGGCCATCAGCTACAGGAATAATCGGAATAAGCACCGGTTCACCTTGAAGACTCAATGTAATTGGCAACGACTCATAATCGAGACCATTTATTGCAATACCCGAATACGAAAAATCGACATCCAGAATTTCAGCAGCACATGCCGGAGGCTGCACACGCAACTCTCCGTTTAAACAGCCTTCGATAAGTACAAAATCTTCCTCCAACGTGCTAGGCGCGCCTACTGAATAAGCCTCGATACCTGCACCTGAAAGCTGGAAGCTGCCCTCTTCAAACATCACCATCGACTTCAAACCCGCGTCGGAACCATCCGCAATGGCCAACTTCATGTGGTAGGTTTGACCACACTGCAAATCGGCATACACACGCAGCGAATCGGTATAGCCCGTGCAACTGATTGTGCTGTTGACCACGTTTCCGGGGTTATCGATGTAGTACTCATTATTCAGCACATTGTTTACGGAAGAAATTGTAATAGGCAAGAAGGGGTCGCTGTTGGGTACACCTGCAATGTTTTGCGCGCCATCCGGAAATGCTGCGGGCGAAGCATACGGGCCGGCAATACCAGGTCCTGAAATCAGAAATGAAAAAACGTCGTTGTATTGTGAGTTCACGTAGGTCAGGTACTCATCCGATCCAAATACATACTTGAAGGTGAGGATAGGCCCTGATGCCACGAAGTCGAACTCAAGTATGGCAACATCGAAAACACCATTTACTACAAACGTTTGATT
>CALQJP020000293.1 GCA_943330925.2 Chryseobacterium gleum | reverse complement strand
CTACTTCGTGGTTGAAACTCAAACGTTCAAGAGGAGAAAAACGAGCGAAGTTTGTTTCAAACTGCTCTTCATGATTGTTCCATACACCGTGAGGAGTAATCATGTTCACGCGCACTTTTTTGGAGGCCCAGTAGCTCGCCAGGTAGCGTGAAAGAGCGTCGACCCCGCCTTTGCTCGCACTGTACTCTGCAGGGCAGCCCAGTGAGGTGCCTTTGTATAGGTTCTGATTGGGAGCGACAACGCTGTATGTACTGGGAATGTTAACGATACTTCCTTTGCCTTGCTCAGCCATATAGGAGCCTATAACCTGGCAGAGAAGAAATGTTCCTTTGAGGTTTATTTCAACTACCGTGTCCCAATTCTCTTCGGACACGTGTTCGAAAGGCACGAACTTCAAATGCGTTTTATTTTGATGTCCGCAAACCAAGCCATCGATGCGACCGAAAGTATTGATTACCGCATCCTTCAAACCAACCACCTCCGACTTATTAGCTACGTTGATGGTATAGCCCAGCATGGTTCGTCCGTGTCGTTCACTGAGCTTTTGAGCGAATGCAACAGGGTCGGCTGCTTCAATGTCGGCACATACCACTGTAGCTCCAAATTGAGCAGCGGCCTCACAAAATGCGCGGCCAATAAGTCCGCAAGCACCACTAATCACAATTACTTTATCGGTTAGCTCGAATTTTTTTCTGAAGTCTATGGTGGTTGGGTCGGTTGTTTTCATGGTTTCCGATTGCGGAGTATGTATGATTCGATACGTTAATTTCTGATGTGAGGAGGCGTTGAAAACGGATTAAATGTACTTGCGAAAAACGGGCTTTATAGGCTCGCCTACAAGGTAGCGCTCGTAGCCGTCTTCAAGGCCTTTTTTGAAAATTACACAAGCTTCATCCATGGCGTTTAGCACATAGTCAACATCCGATTCAGAATGCGAAAAATGAGGGCAGAAGACTCCTTGGAAAAGCACACCCCGCGCAATGAGCTCTTGGTGAAAGAGCGTTCGTAAACCGAAAGAGTTGGCACCCTCAGCGTCGAAATAGCCCAGCGATGCATGCCAGTTAAACTGCATGTTTCGGATATGATTGGTAAGGCCATGTCGGGCAATCACAGCTTTGCTGCCATCAATAAACCGCTGGCCCATGCGTTGATTGTGCCCAATAACATCGTGCTTTTCGAATTCATCCATGGTGGCTATGGCAGCCGCTATACTGCAGGTTTCTCCGCCGTGGGTAGTGCTTACGAGAAAGAGTTTTTCGCTGCCGGTTTTGCGAATCCCACCCAATTCCATTACTTCCTTTTTGCCGGTCAAACAGCAAAAGGAAAATCCGTTTGCGATGCCCTTGCCCCAAGTGGTCATATCGGGTGTCACCTTGTACTTGGTCATCGATCCGGGATAAGCGGTTTTGTAGCCGGTTATCATTTCATCCATAATCCAGAGAGCTCCGTGTTTATGGGCCAAATCAATAGCGTCGCTCAGGTAATTTTCGGGAAGGGTATTGAATTTCTCAGGCTCCGAAATAACACAAGCAATTTCATTCGGGTACTGCGTGAATAAATCGATGAGCGATTGCGGGTTATCTGAGGTGTAGGTAACGGTAAGCGCAGAGATGTCAGAGGGAATCCCACTTTTCACATCCGTGCTTCCAATGAACCAATCGTCATAAGAATAAAATGGGTGATCGATGGGCCGTGCAACAATTTTTCTTCCTGTAAAGGCCCGTGCCAATTTCACAGCGGCGGTCGTAACAACAGATCCATTCTTTGCGAACTTAATCATGTCGTGACCGGGAATGTTGGACAGAAAGCGCTCCGCTACTTCACGCTCAATAACCGATGGTCTGCTGAAGTTGTTGCCTTTGTGAAGCTCTTCAATAACGCGCTGCACAACGGGTTCGTAGGCATGCCCTAGGCTTATAGAAGCTAACCCACCCAGGCATTCAATGTATTCATTGCCATCGGGGTCCCATACTCTGCAGCCTTTACCATGAGTGATTGTTGCCGGCGAGTGCAGCGGAAATTGGTCATCACCTTTGGAGTACGTGTGAGCTCCACCTGGAATCAGGTTATGGATGGTATTTCGATACTCATTGCTGATTGTGAAATTGGATATTCGCTTTGTTTCCAAGTGAGCCATGCTTATTCTATTTTACCGTTCGGTCTTCGCGAATGGATTTTTTATACCCTGAATTGATTTCGCTTTCACTGTTGATCTCGAGAAGTTCAGGTTTCCTTCGAAGCAACTCAACCACATCATCAATGCTGAAGTCGGGTGTGTTTTTCAGTTCAATGAAAATCTGTTCTGCAAGGCGCAAATCATTTTCCGTATCAACCGAAAGTTTGAAGTGATAGGAGTCGTTTGCCTTTCTCCAACCCAATTTGAATTGTTTTGAGTTTTTGACAAAGGGCATTACATGCTCTCGTTCGCTCATCAGCTTGGCATTGACTGCTGCATTCATCAGCGCGGAGTGCGCAACAACTTCAACATCAAAACCATCTTCTAAATAGGTAGGTTCCTGATTGCTGTTCGAGAAATAGTCGACTTTGTAACGATGGAATTGCTCTACCACGAAATCGACCACTTTCCAAGAGTGAATGGGGTTGTCGCAGCAAATACGAATGATTGCATCGCCAGAGGTTGCACCCACTGTATTTGCGGCTTCAGCAAAGCGGCTGAGAACGTCCCAATCACTTCCTCTGAAACAGGCAATGCCTCGCAGTTTGCAAAATTCTTCGATAGCGTCGTCTTCGATATTGGTGGTGGTAGCTACAATGAGCTTGTCGATTGTTTTTGACGGCTGCAGCCTGTCAACCAAGTGTTGAAGTATTGGCTTCTCAAACACAGTGCGCAGCACTTTTCCCGGCAGGCGGGTCGATCCCATGCGTGCTTGTATAATGCAGATGTTCATTGAAGCTCGTTGCTGAAGATTCCCATGTAATATTTGTCGATATACTCACCTTTCGAATAGATCTGTGCGCGCAAACAACCTTCCCGCTGAAATCCCACTTTCTCATACAGTTTAACTGCGCCCGGGTTGTTCGAGTACACGGCAAGTACCACTTTGCGCATATTGAGTTGCTCAAAGGCATAACGAAGAGTGAGTCGCATCACTTCAGTGCCTATGCCCTTTCCCCAATAGGAGCGGTCGCCAAGCAGAAGGCCCAGTTCACACGTCCTGTTTACCCAATCGAAATTGTCGAGCTTGATGTTGCCGATATGAAGGTCATTCTGAGTATCACAAATGGCAAACATGACGGCATTTTTCGATGAAACAATGCCTTGGATGTATTTTTTGAGGTCATCAAGAGTGCTTGGATAAACACCCGATGCAAGACCTCTGGTTACCTCTTCGACATTGATCCATGATGCATACCGCTCACCAGCATCCGTCATTTCAATGGCGCGCAAGTAGATGTTTTTACCTTCAATTTATCGGTTCATCGTCCGTGTTTGCTTTGGAGCATTTCGAGGTGCTTATCCATTTCATCCGCGTTCTTCGTCAGGTT
>CALQJP020000292.1 GCA_943330925.2 Chryseobacterium gleum | reverse complement strand
CCGCACAATAGGGAAGTGATTCAAGGCTGGGAAGCGAAGCGAGCGATGTATAATAATCCCGAATACAGCTTCCAGGTTCGCGACAAAAAAATCGTTATTCAAACACACACTGAAAGTCAGTCGCACAATATGATACCGAAGGTGGTAACCCCTTCCTATCGCAGTTGGGGCGACATCGTTCGTTGGGTGTTGCAGGAAAACGTGCCCGGTGAATTCCCATATACATCCGGCTTATATCCGTTTAAGCGTGAAGGCGAAGACCCCACGCGCATGTTTGCCGGTGAAGGTGGTCCGGAGCGCACCAACCAACGCTTTCACTACGTTAGTTTCGGCATGCCCGCCAAGCGATTGTCGACCGCTTTTGACAGCGTAACGCTTTATGGCAACGACCCCGATTACCGCCCCGATATTTATGGTAAGGTAGGTAACAGCGGGGTGAGTATTTGCTGTTTGGATGACGCGAAGAAATTGTATTCAGGCTTCGATTTGAGCGACCCGAAAACATCGGTAAGCATGACCATCAATGGCCCGGCTCCCATGTTGCTGGCTTTCTTCATGAATGCCGCTATTGACCAGAATTGCGAGAAGTACATTCGTCAAAATCAACTTGAACATTTAGTTGAGTCATCATTGGTTAAAAAATATGATAACCAAGGGATTGTTCGCCCAAAATACCAAGGTGATTTACCAGAGGGAAATGACGGATTGGGGCTAATGCTCCTCGGTGTTACCGGGGATGATGTATTGCCGAAAGAGGTATATGAGCAAATCAAATCAGAGACCTTGCGCCAAGTTCGCGGAACGGTTCAGGCCGATATTTTAAAAGAAGATCAAGCGCAGAACACGTGTATATTTTCCACCGAGTTTGCGCTTCGTCTCATGGGCGATGTGCAGGAGTACTTCATAGAGCGTCAGGTTCGGAATTTCTACTCGGTTTCAATTAGCGGTTACCACATTGCTGAAGCCGGAGCCAACCCCATAACGCAGCTCGCCTTTACGCTTTCGAATGGCTTTACCTACGTGGAGTACTACCTTTCACGAGGCATGGATATCAATGAGTTCGGTCCGAATCTATCGTTCTTCTTCAGCAATGGTATTGATCCAGAGTATGCTGTCATTGGGCGCGTTGCTCGTCGTATTTGGTCGAAGGCATTGGCAAAGAAGTACGGAGCAAATGCGCGCGCCCAGATGCTGAAGTATCACATTCAGACAAGTGGACGTTCATTGCACGCTCAAGAGATCGACTTCAATGACATTCGCACCACATTGCAAGCATTGTATGCCATCTACGACAACTGTAACTCACTGCACACCAATGCTTATGACGAAGCGATAACAACACCAACGGAAGAAAGTGTTCGCCGAGCCATGGCCATTCAGCTCATTATTAATCGTGAGTTGGGACTTGCCAAGAACGAAAACCCATTGCAGGGTTCTTTCATCATCGAAGAGCTTACCGACCTCGTGGAGGAAGCTGTCTTGAGTGAGTTCGACCGCATTACTGAACGAGGCGGAGTGCTTGGAGCTATGGAAACGATGTATCAGCGCAGCAAGATTCAGGAAGAGAGTCTTTACTATGAAACATTGAAACACTCCGGAGAATATCCAATTATTGGCGTAAACACGTTCCTTTCCTCCAAAGGTTCGCCTACTATTTTGCCCAAGGAAGTTATACGGGCAACGGAAACAGAGAAGCAATACCAAATCGACATGCTTTCTCAGCTGCATCGGGCTTCTTCAGAACGCAGTCCAATGGTTTTAAGAGAGTTGCAACAAGCAGCGATCCAGAATCGCAATATGTTCAACGAGCTTATGGAGGCTGTCAAATTCTGTTCGCTGGGTCAGTTAACAAAATCGATGTTCGAGGTAGGGGGGCAATACCGTAGAAATATGTAATAAGGTAGACGCAACCTTTTTTCATGGACAGTTGTTTTCTATTCACGTGAATACTAAACCCAAGAAATGCAAGAGTAAAATTGTATTCCACTAGAAGCCGAATCCATCTTTTGTCAACTTTCCCCACATATCCCATCAAAAGCTATTTAATAGCTTTTTTTGTTTTCGTGGGCTTTTTTCAATTACATGCCGGGCACATCGTAGGTGGTGAAATCTATTACGACTACCTCGGCAACAACCAATACACCATTACCATGGTGGTGTATCGCGATTGCGAAAATTCAAGCACACAGTTTGACGAACCAGCCTCCCTCGGCATTTTTGAGACCTCTACAGGTGATTTGCACGACGAAATAAGTTTGTCTTTAGGAAACGCCATCGTTTCTGACCTCCCGCCCATTCTTGAGAACCCCTGCAACCTGCTCCCTGACCAGTTGTGCATTGAGAAGGCTGTTTATTCCACAACAGTAACGTTGCCCGACTTAAGTGGTGGTTATACCTTGGCGTATCAACGCTGCTGCCGTGCTAATGGAATCGACAATCTTGGTTCAGACCAGCAAGGGATGACGCTTACTACGACAATTCCCGACGTAGAAGATATTGGCGGCTACAATAGCTCAGCCCGATTTACGGATCTTCCACCCCTTACTCTCTGTAGAAACTCGGAATTCTTTTTCGACCATGGAGCTGAAGATCCCGATGGAGACGAGCTAGTCTACTCTTTTTGTAATCCGCTGGGTGGGGCCACTGCCGACCAGCCCGCCCCTAGCCCACCCGATGGCCCGCCTTATAATTCAGTTCAATGGGCCCCAGGCTTTAGTGCAGCCAACCCTATTTCGAGTAATCCGGCTTTTGCCATTGACCCTTCAACAGGATACATTACCGGCACGGCAACTCAACTTGGTGTATATGTTATTACCATTTGCGTGAGTGAATACCGCAACGGAGTGCTGGTGAATACTGTATCGCGCGACTTTCAATACAAGGTTATTCAATGCGAATCGAGCCAGGCCAATTTCCCATCGCTTGAAAACTCTTCTTATGAATCGTGTAGCGGAGTTTCCGTGCAGTTCGACAACACCAGCACAGCATCATCCAACACAGTCTATTATTGGGATTTTGGTGTTTCCGGCACGGATGCGGACACGAGTAATTTATTTGAACCCACTTTTACCTTTCCTGAGCCTGGCACCTACATTATTACGTTGACCGCTAATCCGGGTTGGCCCTGTGAAGATCAGGTTCAAAATGAATACATCGTTTTTCCGCCAGTGGTTCCTACGCTTACTATTGGCTCCTATGAATGCATTGATTTGAACGACACCTATGATTTTACGGTTTCAGGCACCTACTCTTCCTTGGCTGATATCAGTTGGAATTTCGGTGCTGGAGCAAACCCATCCAGTTCAACCAATGATAATCCTGCAAACGTCGAGTTGCCTGCTAATGCCGCGAGCTGGACGGTAACGGTTCAGGTAGAAGAAAACGGCTGTATTGGCACTGATACCGAAACCATCATAAACGCGCCCGACGCAGTTGCATCCATTCAACCGCAAACGGTATTTTGCAGTGGGTTAACGTATGATTTCTCCAGCAATTCTCTGAATGCAACTT
>CALQJP020000291.1 GCA_943330925.2 Chryseobacterium gleum | reverse complement strand
GTTCTAGTCTCGGCATTCGGCTACGCTCAGGCGGCGCTCAGGACGGGATGGCTGAAGTGAAGAGTTATTATCGCTTGACTTTCGAATCGAAACTCAACCGAAAATTCCTCAGTAGCTCAGCTGGTTAGAGCACATGACTGTTAATCATGGGGTCCCTGGTTCGAGCCCAGGCTGAGGAGCGAAGGCCATCACATTTATTTGTTGATGGCCTTTTTTATTTTAAAATAATCATGTGGTCCCTGGTTCGTCCCGCACGTGCGGGAGAGGAGCGAAGGCCATCACATTTATTTGTTGATGGCCTTTTTCATTTTCTAAAATTTTCACCATGCACTATATCTACTTTCTCTATTCAGAAACTGCTGACAAGTATTACGTGGGCCATTCACAAGATCCTTGGAAAAGGCTAGAACAACACCTGTCTAATACCGGTGATAAATACACAGGTAGTTTTCATGATTGGAAATTGAAGGCTGTATTTGAAGTTTCAAGTGTGAGGGGAGACGCCGATAAGATTGAGAAGTTTATCAAGCGGCAGAAGAGTAGAAACTTGCTCGAGAATATGCTACTCCCACAATTTATTGGAACAGGAATTTTAGCTCAGCTGGTTAGAGTCCCGCATGTGCGGGATTAGTCATGGGGTCCCTGGTTCGTCCCGCACGTGCGGGAGAGGAGCGGTGAACCGCAATACTTAGGTGTTGCGGTTTTTTCTTTTTTACGCAAAGCGCAGGGCAGTCCTACCCCAACGTATGCAGCACCCAACCCGCGATATGCTTTTGGCGGCTTTGGATGAGCTGCATGTAGTGTACCTCTTTCATGTCGCCCATGGTTTGCAAAACCTGCGCGGCGAGCGCCGGAAAAAGGGTAAGCCCCAATAGATTTAGGAGCACCTGCGCCATGGTTGTGGGCTTGAATTTACCGGCTTCTACTTCTTGTTTCAACTGACGCGCCATTACCGACACATGCAACATGTTGCGCATTTGCTTGGTGTAGTTGATAACGGCAGATTGCCCTTTGTGGATGACCGTAATTGAATAGAGAGGCAAGTGAGGGCTTTCAAGAATCATCTCGCTGTAGCAGACCACCAAAAGCTCCACTTTCGTTTCGAAGTTGGTATTGCCATCGTTCACAACCTTCTCGACCTTCCCAATAAACGCATTGAACGCATCTTCCAAAATGATGTCAAATAGCTTTTGCTTGCTCTTGAAGTAATAGGGAATGAGCGCTGGGTTGGCGTCGGCCAATGCTGCAATCTCTTGCGTGCGCGCCCCTTCGAGTCCTTGTTTCAGGAATAGAATACGCGCTGCTTGCTTAATGCGTGCCTGCGTGTTGTTTAGGTTTTCTGCAATGTTTTTTTTCATGGGTAAGCAGAGCGCAGGGTTGTTAAAAGAAGCCTGTTCTCACCTTTCGAAGTTCATTGTTTTGAAGATGTATTGAATCTTAAAAGGCATGATTTCGGACAGGCTTTTACGCTCACCTAAAAATGGATTCGTAGGTTGTTTATCTGCTCAGGAATTAGCGCCGATGGCCGACACATTGATATTGACGGGCCAATCAGTTTACTTGACGGCACCGGGACGCGGTGATTACGCTGTCTCGCTTATCGAATAATGTGGAGGTAACTCGCAATCGTGCCGTAATACTCAATGCTCAACACGTAGTAATAGACCCCCTCCGGCAAGTCGCCACCATCCCAGTTGTTTTGATAGTTCTCCCACTCATCAACTAGATTTCCCCAGCGGTTGTATACATACAGGTGATTGGAAGGATAGTATTGCAGTTGATCGAAAACGAGCACGGGGTTAGTCCCATCTCCATTTGGCGTGAATACATTGGGTGCACTCAATGATGTTGTAGTTATTTCGAAATCACGGCACAGTGTATCAGGGCAACCGGCATCGCTGATTACTCGGAGGCAAATAGAATGGAAGCCCAAATCTTGAATTGGATAACTGGTTATGTCGCCATACTGTGTGATGTTGTCGTCCAGTATCCAGATCCACTCTTGCAGGTTGCCTACGCTCACAGAACTCTGATCTACGAAGAAGGTGGGCACGTTCTGAAAGCCCGGATCCGGGGCAATATCAAAAGCTGCTAAGGGTGAGGGAAGAACCTCTACCTGCAGATTCAGGGTGTCGGAAGGACAGTTGTTCCAGTTGGTGTTTACCTGGTATTGGATACTGACCGTTGTGGTGTCGTTGTTGGTTGCAAGGATTGGTATGGTATTGCCGGTTCCTGAAGAACCATTTCCTGACCACGTTAGAGAGTAATCAGGGGCGCACGATTGAAAGGAGATTTCTTCCAGGATGTCGCTGCAAACTTGCACCGGAGAGGGATCGCTGATGCTGGGAGCGGCTTTTATATTCAGGGTTTCTTGCGCTAATCCGGTGACAACATTTCCGCAGGCATCGGTTACGGTAGGAACGGGAACATTCAACGAAAACGGCTCAGGGCAAAACTCAGGACAGCCCGGCCACTGCATGTACAAATTGGTTATTGTTCCGGATAAATCGCAGGGGGAGGATTGCGCAACAATGGAATCGGCGGCCATCCACGGGTGTGAAATGGTATAGGGAGGCACTCCGTATTTGGTTCTGACCTTTCCCTCGAATGTGCATTGACTGGAGCAAATGGGCGTGCCTGAAACCGTAAACTCCAGGCCATATGTTTCCACTGTTCGTCCTTCGACGTAGGCCGTGAAGGGCCACAGTGTGTTGGTTGGGTTGTAAAAGATATAGGAGTAGTTGCAATCGCCTTCCGGAGTATATCGCCCCAGGTGCATGCGCAGGTATAACGATTGTTCGTTGCAGGAGGGAGCAAAGCAGCACAGGAGGGGATTGCTAAAATCGAACAGCTCCAAATAGGCTGTTCCGGCTTGCAACCCATTGGGAGGGCCCACCTCAAATGTTTCGCTACTATCGCAGCTTGTGCTGAAGAACATGGAGCCGTCCATCATAATAGCACCGGCCAATGGTTCGGCCCAATAGCTCGCTGTAACAAAGCAGCCTGTAACTGTAACCTGGCCCGGAATGGTTAGTTGCAGGCTATCCGCATTGTATTCGGGTATAAAGCAAGAGAGCATCACGTTATCTCCGAATGCAGCGACAGGGCCAACGACGAGCGGATCAATTGTAACCGGATAAGTTCGTTCAGCATGCTGAAGCCAACTGTTGGGGACGTGGAGGGAAAGTAGCACCTGGTTGCCGTCGATGGTCCATGTATATCCAGCCGTGATGCGCAAAGAGTTGCGCCCCCAGTTTTCATCGTCATCGAAACAAATCGCAGGCATGACGGATGCAATGTGCGTTGTTTCTTTATCAAAGAAGTGAATTGGCCCCACCCAGTGGTTGTTGTCCCAACGGCCTTCCCCGGGAAGGGTTTCGACTGCAATATCTGAAGCGAATTCAATGCGTTCAGTGAAGGTGGTATACAAACCGATGGCAGAGGGGATTTCTGATAGCACGTAGTTGTACTTAACAGCGTTCTCATATGCTTTTATTTCCTTGATAACACTCGTT
>CALQJP020000290.1 GCA_943330925.2 Chryseobacterium gleum | reverse complement strand
CCTCCGCTGGTTGTGCTCAGTTTCGCTGCTAGCATTTCATCCAGATCGAAGCACTCCTCTATAACGAGCTTTACTTTTCCAACAACCGGCTTTCCTGATGCATGCACAAAGGAACCCGACGGGAAAAACAACTTTGTGCCGCCCTTGCATTCAATGGTTACGGCCTTGTCATTGTTATGTTTTACCTCCGTTCTCCTGGTTTTTAAATTAACGGATTTGACGGACGAGGGCCGAATTTCCTCCACCATCGTTACCGGAATTATGTCCTGAGCATTTTGACTCGAAGAAGGGTTATCCATTGCCTCAGACGCAGCGTTGGTGAGCCTTTCGAAATAAACACAACAGAGAACAACAAGCACTGAAGAAGAAAAAATGATTTTGTTTTTCATGTGTGTGGGGTTTTGGTGATGAAGCGCTAACACGCAGCGGTCGTTTGATATTGCGTAACTATCAACAATTTGCTGCTGATTTATTCTGCCGGAAATAGCGCTGAGTTTGCTCGTATTACTGCACATTTGAATCATGCGCCCAATCCATGTAATAATGCTTCTGTTTATTTCTGTGCTCGCTGTTGGGTGCCAGCAACAGCCATCAACAGTATCTGCAGAAACCATTATTCAGCCCGACAAAGGGGGTGATTTCCGAGGAATACGATTGGGCGATAAGCCGCGGCTTATCAAGAGAACGGAAGAGTCTAGCTCCGTCTACAGCATGCCCGATGAACTCATTTATCGATTCGAGCCGAACGAAGCGGACTCCACCTGGTACGAGATCTCGTATAGTTTCAATGAGGATGGGCTCAATCACATCAGCCTCGATGTATTTCCGCAAAGCCATGACCTGAAAGAACACTTGTATACAGAATTCACTGCGTATTACACCCAGCGCTACGGGCAAGGCAAACGAGGCGGCAACCACGAGGAATGGCATGGGTTGACGATGCAAGGCCGTTTTGTTACCGTATCGCTGATAAACGACCACTCGTCGAATAAAGGCAATCACCTCCGATTGGTTTTTAACGAAACCAATCCATGACAAACGAGCGCCTGATTAGCATAGAAAATCTGGGTATTGGCTTTCGCCACGAAGGCGGCTTTCACACAGCTGTTTCAAGCAGCACTTTCTCTGTGTTTGCAGGAAAGACGCTTGCCATTGTAGGCGAGTCGGGAAGTGGAAAATCAGTTTCTTCTTTAAGCCTCATGAGGCTCCTTCCCAAAGAGAAAGTCGTTTTTACATCCGGGCGATTTACCTTAGATCATTCGCTTCTTCCTGAGACTCAGAAAGAACAGGAGATTGAACCCACAGATGCTTTACTCGAAAAACTTCGTGGAAGAAGCATAGCGATGATTTTTCAAGAACCGATGACGTCGCTCAATCCGGTGATGAGTTGCGGCAAACAGGTTGAGGAAATTCTAATCAAGCATCTGCGCATTCCACGTGAAAAAGCGCGCCTCAGAACCCTTTCACTCTTCGAAGAGGTTAAACTTCCGCGAGCCGAGTCGATGCTCGATGCGTACCCGCATCAGCTCAGTGGTGGCCAACGACAGCGGGTGATGATTGCAATGGCCATTGCTTGCGAACCAAAGCTTCTCATAGCAGACGAGCCGACAACCGCACTGGATGTGACTGTTCAGCACGAGATTTTGCAGCTGCTCAAACAACTGCAGCAAAAAAGAGGCATGGGAATGATCTTCATAACGCACGACCTAGGGGTTGTGGAGGAGATTGCTGACGACATTCTTGTAATGAAAAAGGGGCAGATTGTTGAGTATGGTAAAGCTATCGAAGTGCTCCAAAGACCACAGCATGAATACACGCGTGGTTTATTGCAGTGCCGGCCTCGTGCTGAAGCGAAAAACCTTCGCCTTCTAACAGTCCGTGACTTTGAAGAAAACACGCATCCTGCTGCAGTAATTCGCCAACAAAAACCGCTTAGTGAAAACATCTTTCTCAACGTAGCCGAACTTTCGAAGACATACCAATCCACCTCTCTTTTTAATAAAAAGACAGCCGCTGTTCACGCAGTCGACAACGTTTCGTTTCACATTCGGAAGGGTGAAACACTCGGCCTTGTGGGCGAAAGCGGCTGCGGAAAAACAACCCTAAGCCGCATGCTGTTGGGACTCATTCCTGCAACCACAGGCAAAATAGAATATTCACTAAGTGATGGATTGACCCGCGATATTGTGAGTCTGAGTGCATCAGCACTCAGGAATATCCGAAAAGAAATCCAAATCATTTTTCAAGACCCCTACAGCGCACTCAACCCGAAACACACGATTGCATATGCGCTTACCGAACCCATGCAGGTGCATGGTATAGGCGGTTCGGATGGAGGCCGCAGACAACTCGCGCTCGAGCTTCTCGATAAGGTGGGATTGCTGCCACAGCACATTGACCGCTATCCACACGAATTCAGCGGCGGACAACGACAGCGCATTGTTATTGCCCGTGCGCTCGCGTGCAAACCATCCTTCATTATTTGCGACGAGAGTGTTTCAGCTCTTGATGTGTCGGTGCAAGCCCAGGTGCTGAACCTGCTCAACGACCTGAAGCAAGAGTTTGACTTAACCTACCTTTTCATTTCACACGACCTGAGAGTGGTTCACTACATGAGCGACCGAATTATGGTCATGAACAAAGGGAAAATCGAGGAAATCGGCAGCGCCGATCAGGTGTTTAACACGCCCCAATCGGCTTACACGCAAAGGCTGTTGAGCGCCATACCCGGCAAAGAACGGTAAGAGGCGATATTGCGAGTGCAGCCCTACATTTGCGCGCACATAATCTGCACTATGTCTGACAAGCTTTCTACACTTTCGGAAAAAATGGCCGCCGCTCACTTGGGTGGTGGTGAAAAACGCATCGAATCACAGCATAAAAAAGGCAAGCTTACCGCACGCGAACGCCTGCACTTTTTACTCGACGAAAACTCCTTTGAAGAACTCGGTATGTTGGTGACGCACCGCTCTACCAATTTCGGTCTCGATAAGGAAGTATATCTGGGTGATGGCGTGGTAACAGGATACGGCACCGTGCACGGCCGCCTGGTATATGTGTTCTCGCAAGACTTCACTGTAATGGGGGGTTCTTTGGCGGAGGCACACGCTGAAAAAATCTGTCGAATCATGGATTTGGCGATGCAAAACGGGGCTCCCGTTATTGGATTGAACGATAGCGGTGGAGCACGCATCCAAGAGGGTGTTGTTTCACTCGGAGCGTATGCCGACATCTTCTATCGCAATACGCGCGCAAGTGGTGTAGTACCTCAGATAAGCGCTATTATGGGACCCTGCGCCGGCGGTGCTGTGTATTCGCCAGCATTGACCGATTTCATCTTTATGGTGGAAAACACAAGCTACATGTTTGTTACCGGGCCCAATGTGGTGAAAACCGTTACGCATGAAGAGGTGACCAGCGAAGAATTGGGTGGCGCAAACACACACGCATCCAAAAGTGGCGTAACCCACTTCAAGGCGGAAAACGACGTGGCTTGTTTGCGAATGATTCGCGATTTGCTGCAAT
>CALQJP020000289.1 GCA_943330925.2 Chryseobacterium gleum | reverse complement strand
TAATATTTTCAGCGCAAACGCCAGTCTTTACGCACACTTCCATGATATCGACGGATTGATGCCCGGCAACAATGTCCGTTTCAACGGCTACAGCCTTGGACGAGTATTGGAGATAGCCCCATTGAATGACACACTGATAGAGGTGGTTTTCTCCGTCGATGAAGATTGGCTGCAGTATATTTCGGTGAACTCAATGGCCAGTTTGGGTACCGATGGATTGTTGGGGAATAAGCTCCTTGAAATAGAGCCCGGTTGGCCTTTCGAACAACCAATTGGTGATGGGGATACGCTGGCCGTGAGGCAACAGCCGGATATGGATTTGGCAATGCGTACATTAAATGAAACCAACAACAATTTGTTGGCTGTCTCAGCCGACCTGAAGAATATCTCTGAGCGATTCTCAATGGATAATTCACTTTGGCAATTGCTGGCCGATACAAGTTTGTCTCCACAGGTTAAAAGCGCAGTAGTCAATATTGAGATTACTTCGGCTCGTGCGGCGCGCATTACGGGTGATCTCAGCGAGTTGGTTAGTGGCATTAAGGCAGGGCGAGGTAACGTTGGAGCCATTTTGAGCGACACGTCTTTGTATTCTAAGATTCATCAAACGATTGTTACAGTGGAGTCAATGAGCGATACCCTTGCAGTGGTAAGCGGAAATTTCAATACACTTTCTAGGAAAGCTATTTCCGGAAACGGCAACGTCGCAACGTTTGTAAACGACACCACCTTGGTAGGAAATGTCAACGCTGCCGTTCAAGATATTCGCGGCGCTGCAAACTCATTGGATGAGACCCTTTCGTTGCTGCGGGAATCCAAGTTGCTTAAACGTTATTACAAGCGTCAATTGAAACAGTAATTATACATTCGCGAGCAGGTTGTGGTATTGACTAAAATTGTCATGAAATTTCAACATGTCATTGAAATTGAGTGAGTTTAATGTCAATACATAGCGATATATTGTTATTTAAACCTGTTTTTTGGTGCTATGAAGTGGACAGATAAATTTTATCTCGAAGAGTTGGGAAAAAACATTGCAAAGAAGCGAAAGGAAGGAGGAATGTCTCAGGCCGATCTTGCTTACAAGATTGGAATGGAAGTTCCGAATCTCTCGGTTATTGAAAATGGTAAATCCAATCCGCAGGTTCTAACCTTGCTGAAAATATCAGCATCGTTGAATGTGCATTTGAAAGAAATCTTACCGGTACCGACCGACCCTGCATTTATTTTGAAGGAGGCACCGGTTTATATGCCTAGAAAGCATGATCGTTAGGATCATGCTTTCTTTTCTTTAATCAGTATTATGCGCTTTTGCGTTGCAGCACTTTCTTAACCGCTGCTATTATGTTTTCTGATTCAAGACCGTACTGTTTCATCAGAATTATGCGCTTTTGCGTTGCAGCACTTTCTTAACCGCTGCTATTATGTTTTCTGATTCAAGACCGTACTTTTTCATCAGTTGATCCGGAGTACCGCTTTCGCCGAAGCTATCGTTGACGCCTACAAATTCAATTGGGGTAGGAAAGTGTTGGGCCAGTGCTTGTGCAATCAAGCTGCCCATGCCTCCATTGATTTGATGTTCCTCAGCGGTAACAACTGCGCCTGTTTTGCGGGCTGAATCGACAACGGCCTGAACGTCGAGTGGTTTGATGGTGTGTATGTTGATGAGGTCAACAGATATTCCTTCGGCCTCGAGGGCTTTTGCAGCTTCTACTGCTTTCCATACCAAATGGCCTGTGGCAAAAATGCTCACATGATTGCCTGTGTGCATATGCCAGGCCTTGCCGATGATGAATTGCTGATTTGCACCGGAAAACATGGGCACTTTCGGCCTGCCAAAGCGAAGATAAACAGGGCCATGGTGCTCGGCTATGGCAATCGTTGCGGCTTTGGTTTGATGAAAATCACACGGATTAATCACCGTCATGTTCGGTAGCATGGTCATCATCCCGATGTCTTCCAGGATCTGATGGGTTGCACCGTCTTCTCCCAGCGTCAATCCGGCATGCGACGCACAAATCTTGACGTTCTTATCGCTGTATGCAATGCTTTGTCTAATCTGATCGTAAACCCGGCCGGTAGAGAAATTGGCGAAAGTCCCTGTAAATGGAATGTGACCGCCAATGGTGAGGCCGGCTGCTACCCCCATCATATTGGCCTCCGCTATGCCAACCTGAAAGAAACGTTCAGGAAAGGCCTTCATAAAGGCGTCCATCTTCAATGACCCTATGAGGTCGGCACATAAGGCTACTACCTCTTTATTCTTTTTTCCTGCTTCGAGCAATCCTTCTCCAAATCCACTTCGGGTGTCGTTGGAACCATCAATTGTAAAATCTAACATGATCGTTTCTTTATTCGTTTAATAATCTCCCAATGTTTCTTCCAATTGAGCAAGCGCTTGCGCTAACTCGGCATCGTTGGGGGCTACTCCATGCCATTTGTGTGTGCCCTCCATGAAATCAACCCCTTTACCCATGGATGTGGTCATGAGAATCATGATGGGTTTGCCTTGGCCACACAGACTCTTCGCTTCCTGCAGTGTATTTACTACCGATTGCATTTCGTTGCCTTGCGTTTCGAGCACATGCCAGCCGAATGCTTCCCATTTCATGCGCAGATTTCCCAGGCTCATTACCTTTTCGGTTGGGCCATCAATTTGCTGTCCGTTTACATCAATGGTTGAAATGAGGTTGTCTACTTTGTGATGCGCAGCATACATAGCAGCTTCCCAAATCTGACCTTCTTGCAGTTCGCCATCTCCATGCAGGGTATACACGAGTGATTCGTCACCATTCAGTTTTTTTGATTGGGCAGCGCCAATGGCAACAGAAAGGCCTTGGCCCAGCGATCCGCTGGCAACCCGCACTCCCGGCAATCCTTCATGGGTAGTAGGATGGCCTTGCAGGCGGGTGTTTATCTTGCGAAAAGTCGAAAGTTCATTTACGGGGAAATAGCCGCTGCGAGCCAGAACGCTATACCAAACCGGCGAAATGTGGCCATTGCTTAAAAAGAATAAGTCTTCGCCTTTTCCGTCCATGTTCCATTCGTTGGGACGGTGATTCAACACCTGAAAATAGAGGGCTACGAAGTAATCGGTGCAACCGAGCGATCCGCCTGGATGCCCGCTGTTTACTGCGTGAACCATCCGCACGATGTCGCGGCGAACTTGCGATGCGGTGGACTGTAATTCGGAAATGTTCATGGATGATGCGATTAGCGGCGCGAAGGTATTTGCTTCTGAGAGTGGGATTCTGCTCTGTTGACTGAATGTGAAAAAGTGGGATGTCGTATTTTCGCGGCCGCAAAACAAAACCTATGTCACTTAAATGCGGAATCGTTGGACTGCCTAATGTAGGAAAGTCAACCTTGTTTAACTGTTTATCCAATGCCAAGGCGCAAGCTGCGAATTTTCCATTTTGCACCATTGAGCCCAACGTTGGAACGATCACCGTGCCCGATGATCGCCTCACGCAACTGGCAGAAATTGTCAATCCGGAGCGAATTGTACCTACCACAATTGAAATCGTCGAT